>NZ_JBFUBD010000185.1:0-5422 GCF_056405935.1 Polaromonas sp. P1_E3 | reverse complement strand
GGCAATGGATCGAGCAAAAAGGCGCGGTCCAGCGCGACCTCGATGATCTGCTCGCGCAGTTCCTCCAGCGTGCCGCCGCCGGAATTGTCAGGAGCGCGGCCTACCAACATGTAGCTGGTCGCCATTTTCTGCAGCTCCGGCAGGTTCTTTTCCAGGTACTTCAGCGCATCTTTAATTTGCAAGGCAAAAAGACGGCGCAAGCCCGCACGGTGTTTGGCAGCCGCCGCATCGGGCTCATCAAACACCTCAATCGTCACCGCATCGCCCAGGTCAATCAGCGCCGGAAAACCGATCAGCGTCTGCGATCCCTTGCGAATTTCCATCAGCTCCGGCAGCTCGCCAAAGCTCCAGGTGGTGTAGCGCTCAGGCGCTTTCACTGCTATCTTTTCAGGAGCTGCTTGCGCACGTCCCGATTGGGCCGGAGGCCGATTTGATGCTGAACCGGCGGTAGATCCGGCGGCCTGGCTGGACGCCGGCCCTGGCGCTTTCGCCAGGTTCTTCAGCCCGGCCAGCGCCTGGAAGGCACCTCGCGCCTGCGAACCCAGATCGCCCTTGAGCGCGCCGAGGYTGCGGCCTGCGCCCAGCTGGCGGCCGTGCTCATCCACCACACGGAAGTTCATGAACAAATGCGGCGGCAGCATGTCCAGCTTCATGTCGTTGCGCTTGACGTCCAGCGAAGTTGCGTCCCGCACCAGCTTGAGCACGGCGTCGGTCAGTGAGCCACTGCCGAAGACTTCGGGCTGTAGCAGTTGCTCCGTCATGCGTGCGGCAGTCTCGGGCAGCGGCACCAGGCGCGAGCGCGGACGCTGGTGCAGCGTCTTGATCAACGCCTGGACCTTGTCCTTGAGCATGCCGGGCACCAGCCACTCGCAGCGCTCTTCGTTGACCTGGTTCAGCGCGAACAGCGGCACATCCACCGTGATGCCGTCCCGAGCGTCGCCGGGTTCGTGCAGGTAAGTCACCAGGCAGTCCACCCCGCCCATTCGCAATGTTTTGGGAAACGACTGCGTGGTAATGCCTGCAGCCTCATGCCGCATCAGTTCTTCACGCGTCAGCAGCAGAAGCTTCGGCTGCTTTTTGACTTCCTCTTTGTACCAATGCTCGCAACTCGCACCGCTGTGTATGTCGGCCGGAAGTTGCTGGTCATAAAAGGCGTAGATCAGTTCCTCATCCACCAGCACATCCTGGCGCCGTGCCTTGTGCTCCAGGTCCTGCACCTGCTGGATCAGCTTCAGGTTGGCCGCGAGGAACGGCAGTTTGGTGTCCCAATTGCCAGCGACCAGCGCTTCGCGGATGAAAATCTCTCGCGCCGTTACCGGGTCAACCCGGCCAAAGTTAACGCGCCGCCCGTTGTAGACCACCAGGCCGTAGAGCGTGGCGCGCTCCAGCGCCGTGACCTGCGCGGCCTTTTTCTCCCAGTGCGGGTCCAGCAGCTGCTTGGCTAAAAGATGCCCGGCTACCTGTTCGATCCAGGCCGGGTCGATGTTGGCAATGCCGCGGCCGAAAAGGCGTGTGGTTTCTACCAGCTCGGCCACCACGATCCAACGGCCCGGCTTCTTGCTCAGGCGCGCGCCGGGATGGCGATAGAACTTGATCCCGCGTGCGCCCAGGTACCAGTCTTCCTCGTCGCTCTTGCAGCCGATGTTGCCAAGCAGGCCGCAAAGCATCGAAAGGTGCAGCTGTTCATAGCTGGCGGGCTTATCGTTCAAGACCCATTTTTGTTCACCCACCACGGTATGCAGCTGCGAATGGATGTCGCGCCACTCGCGCACGCGGCGGATGTTGACGTAGTTCTCGCGCAGCAGGTTCTCGTACTGGCGATTCGACAGCTTGTGGTCAGTGCCGTGGCCGCCGCGCGCGTCGCCCAGCCATTTCCAGAGCTTGAKGTAGCCGCTGAACTCGCTTTTTTCATCGTCAAACTTGGCATGCTGCTGGTCGGCCTGCGCCTGCTTGTCCATGGGGCGGTCGCGCACGTCCTGCACGCTCAGCGCGCTGGCGATCACCAGTACCTCGTCGAGCGCGTTACGGTCCTTGGCTTCCAGAATCATGCGGCCCACGCGGGGGTCCAGCGGCAGCTTGGCCAGCGTGCGGCCGACGCCGGTGAGCTCGTTGTCCTCGTCCACCGCGCCCAGCTCGGCCAGCAACTGGTAGCCGTCGGCAATGGCGCGGCGCTGCGGCGGCTCGATAAAGGCGAACTCCTCGACATTGCCCAGGTGCAGCGCCTTCATGCGCAAGATCACCGAGGCGAGCGAGCTGCGCAGGATTTCCGGGTCGGTAAAAGGCTGGCGGCCCTGAAAGTCTTTTTCGTCGTAGAGGCGTATGCAGATGCCGTCGGCCACGCGGCCGCAGCGGCCGGCGCGCTGGTTGGCCGCGGCCTGCGACACCGGCTCCACCATGAGCTGCTCGACCTTGTTGCGAAAGCTGTAGCGCTTGACGCGTGCAGTACCTGCATCGATCACATAACGAATGCCCGGCACGGTCAGCGAGGTTTCGGCAACGTTGGTGGCGAGCACGATGCGCCGGCCGCTGTGGCCGTCAAAAATGCGGTCCTGCTCGGCCTGGCTCAGGCGCGCGAAGAGCGGCAGGACCTCGGCGTTGCGCGTCAGCGGCTGGTGCGCCAGGTGCTTGCGCAAATGGTCGGCCGCCTCGCGGATCTCTCGCTCGCCGGGCAAAAACACCAGGATATCGCCCGCGCTGTGCGGGCTCAGCCACAGTTCATCCACCGCGTCGGCAATCGCGTCGTTGAGGTCATGCTCACGCGACTCTTCAAATGGGCGATAGCGCTGCTCTACCGGGAACATGCGGCCCGACACCATGATGACGGGTGCAGGTCCCTTGGCAGAAGCAAAGTAGTCCGCAAAGCGCTGCGCATCGATCGTCGCCGAGGTGATGACCACCTTGAGGTCGGGCCGGCGCGGCAGGAGCTGGCGCAGGTAGCCCAGCAGAAAGTCGATGTTCAGGCTGCGCTCATGGGCCTCGTCGATGATGATCGTGTCATAGGCCTTGAGCAGCGGGTCGGTTTGCGTCTCGGCCAACAGGATGCCGTCGGTCATCAATTTGACGGAAGCGTCGCGCGAGAGGCGGTCCTGAAAGCGCACCTTGTAACCCACCACGTCGCCCAACGGGGTCTTCAGCTCTTCTGCAATACGCTTGGCCACGCTGGAGGCGGCGATGCGGCGCGGCTGGGTATGGCCGATCAGCCGGCCCTGCCCCGCCGGGTAATTGAGCTTGCCGCGCCCCATGGCCAGGGCAATCTTGGGCAACTGTGTGGTCTTGCCCGAGCCGGTTTCGCCGCAAACGATGATGACCTGGTGGGCCGCCATGGCAGCGGTGATTTCATCGCGCTTGCCTGAAACGGGCAGCGATTCTGGAAAAGTGATGGCGAGGGGAGACAAGGATGGACGCAAAGAAGAAGGCAAGCGGAGCACGAAAAAAGGGGGCAGCAACGCTGCCAGAACTCCCAATTATCGGGGGTTCCGGCCGCACCGAGCCATTCAGGGTTATGGGGCCGGGATCAGGCTGGCACCACGGGCAGGTCGACGGGTTCCCCGCTGGTCTCGTCAAACCAGGCAATTCGGCTTGGGTAGCTCAGCGCGGTGCGCGACATGCCCCGCCCTGTGCTCACCGCCGAAGAGGCACGTGCGTCGGACCGGGACACCTTGAGCACGCCAAGGCCGACTTCAGCGCCCCAGCGTGTCTGCTGGTTTCCTGCCAGGGCGCCCTCAAGGGTGGTGTTGAGTACCACCGGCCGCGCCAGGGCAGCCTGGACCCTGCGCGCCAGATGGATCAACTGGCCACTGTCATGGCAATTGCGCATCAGCAGCAAAAATCCGTTCTCTTCAAGGCGCCCCATTTCAACGTTAGCGGGCACCGTCCGCCGCAGCCGGCCGGCACATACAAACAGCGCGTGATTGGCGGCCGCGTGCCCGTAAAGCTTCTCCAGTACATAAAGATTGGCCACCGACACCACAATCACGCCCATCGGCACGAGCTCATCGCGGTAGCGCCTGAAGGCCGCCTCCAGCATGCTGCCGGTTTCGCTGTGGGAGCGCATGCGTGTGACCGGGTCATAGCTGGGACCGTACGCCATGGCCCGGTTCAGCTCGATCAGGTAGGAGTAACGGGTCCAAAGCACAGCCGCCATAGTGGCCAGATAACACGTGCCAGCGACGGCGGTTACCGCATGCACCTGCCAAGGCACATGGACACGGTCCATCGCCACCCAGCTCAACCCGGCGATGGCCACGAGCATGAAAGAGACGCCCGAGACAGCCACCCAGGCAAGCAGATCCCCCCGAACGGCACTGCGAAGACTGAGCACCATCGCCACCAGGCCCAGAAAACAGGCCATAGCCAGGCTCAGTGCCAGGGCGTGGCGCGGGCTCAACGCCCAGCCTACCGCGATATTCAGAAGCGCCAGGCTCGCCAGCCAGGTCAAGGCGCGCCTGGCAGAGTCCGGATCGCGCAGGATGCCCAGAATGGAAAACAGCAGGTAAGCCAGCAACGCAGACACCACGCTGGCAACATGGGCCAGGAAGCGGTCCAGAACATCAGGGTTCTCGATCGGCAACCCGCCCAGGAAGGCCACCACAAAAAACGTCGAGGCGATTGCCGAGACAGCGGCATTGACGGCAATGCGCCGCAGGGACCGGATATAGGCAAACGCCGAACCGGCCAGCATCAGGCTGGCGGAACCAAAATAGCAGCCCCAAAACCCGATCGCGTATTTGTCCATGAACCCTAACCATAACCCGCCGCCCCCCATTACGCAAACCCCCAAATGAAGTACGCCGGTGGAAGCGCAACCCGGCCAAAGCCGGCGTTTGCGCCCTCTGGCCCGCGGCGTCTCCCTTACACTCACTGGACTTTTCCGTACGGGGAAACAGCGCCCAAAGAGCAGCTTGCCGCTTGTGCGACGTCCCCGGCCGCCCTGACCGCCACAACCGATCCCGAAAGCGCGCCCATGTCTGCCGTCTTCAATTTCACCTTTGTGCCCTGGTTCCGCTCGGTCGCGCCCTATATACATACGCACCGGGGCAAAACCTTCGTTGTGGGCATTGCCGGTGAAGCGATTGCGGCCGGCAAACTCCAGCACATCGCGCAAGACCTGGCCCTGATCCAGAGCATGGGCGTCAAGATCGTCCTGGTGCACGGCTTTCGCCCACAAGTGAACGAGCAGCTCAAGGCCAAAGGGCACGCCGCCAAATATTCCCACGGCATGCGCATCACCGATGAAGTCGCCCTGGACAGCGCCCAGGAAGCCGCCGGGCAGCTGCGTTACGAAATTGAGGCCGCCTTCAGCCAGGGCCTTCCCAACACCCCCATGGCCGGCTCCACGGTGCGGGTGATTTCCGGCAACTTCATCACGGCGCGGCCGGTCGGCATTCTCGATGGCGTGGACTTCAAGCATTCGGGCCTGGTG
>NZ_JBFUBD010000184.1:0-5424 GCF_056405935.1 Polaromonas sp. P1_E3 | reverse complement strand
GTCAAAGGCTTCGGCCCTGGCCCCTACGAAGACTGCAAGGTTTACGAGAACGTTGCCCAGTGCGCAGGTGGCTCGGCTTCCACCTCCGGTTTTGACGACGGTCCGCCCATGGTTACCGGCGCCCAGATTGGCGACAGCGGAACCGGCCTGCACCTTGCTTTGGGCATCGTGGCGGCGCTCTATCAGCGCAACACCACCGGCCGCGGCCAAAAGGTGCTGGCGCCCATGCAGGATGCCGTGCTGAACCTGTGCCGCGTCAAGCTGCGCGACCAGCAGCGCCTGGAGCGTACTGGCACCATGCACGAGTACCCGCAGTACCCCGACGGCAAGTTCGGTGAAGCGRTCCCCCGCGCCGGCAACGCCTCCGGTGGCGGCCAGCCCGGCTCCATCCTGAAATGCAAAGGCTGGGAAACCGACCCCAATGCTTATATCTATTTCATCACCCAGGGCGCCGTATGGCCAGCCGTGTGCAAGGTGATCGGAGAAGAGGGCTGGATCGACGACGAAGCCTTCGCGACACCAGCCGCCCGTTTGCTGCATTTGAAACCGATCTTTGCGCGCATCGAAAAATGGACCATGACCAAGACCAAGTTCGAGGCCATGGAAATCCTCAACAAATATGACATCCCCTGCGGCCCCATCCTGTCGATGAAGGAGATCGCTGAAGAGCCCGCGCTTCGCGAAACAGGCACCATTGTTGAAGTCGACCACCCCACCCGCGGCAAATACCTCACCGTGGGCAACCCGATCAAGATGTCCGACAGCGCGACCGAAGTCACCCGCTCGCCCCTGCTGGGCGAGCACACCGACGAAGTATTGATGCAATTGGGCTACGGCGCCGATTACATCGCCGAATTACGCGCCGAACGCGTCATCTAGGTCGGCAGCCCCACGCCACCAACGCCAGCCACACAGCGAGCCAACACGCTTCATGAACCATCCCATCATTCCCATCGCCGTCATCGACGCCTCCAAGCAGCGAAAACGCCAGGCACCCAAGGGCCGCCGCGTTGATCCGGAGGCGCTTGCGGAGGTGCAGCGCCTGTTGGGCACCGAATCGCGCAGGGCTGACTTGCTGATCGAACACCTGCACAAAATCCAGGACCAGTTCGGCCATCTATCGGCCGCCCATCTGGCGGCCCTGGCCCAGGAAATGAAGCTGGCCCAGACGGAGGTGTATGAGGTGGCCACCTTCTATCACCACTTTGACGTGGTCAAGGAAGGCGAAGCCGCTCCGGCTGCACTCACCGTGCGAGTCTGCGACGGCCTTGCCTGTGAGATGGCAGGCGCCAAAGAGCTGCTGGCCAAGCTCCCTGCCCTGCTCGGCCGCGAAGTGCGGGTCATTGCCGCGCCCTGCATCGGACGATGCGAGCAGGCGCCGGCAGCCGTGGTGGGACAAAACCCGGTACCCAATGCCAGCTGCGAAACCGTGATGGCGACTGTCGCAGCAGCGGCTGTGCAGCACGTTCCTGGCGGTTTTATCGACCTGCCCACCTATCAGGCAGCGGGTGGTTACGCCTTGCTCAAGCATTGCATCTCGGGCGAACGCGATATCGAATCGGTCCTCAAGACCATGGAAGACTCCGGCCTGCGCGGACTGGGTGGAGCGGGCTTTCCTTCCGGCCGCAAGTGGCGCATCGTGCGTGCCGAAAAAGGCCCACGCCTGATGGCTGTGAACATTGACGAAGGCGAGCCGGGCACCTTCAAGGACCGCGTCTACCTTGAGCGCGACCCGCACCGCTTCCTCGAAGGCATGCTGATCGCTGCCTGGGCCGTCGGCATCGAGAAAATCTACGTTTACCTGCGCGATGAATACCACGGTTGCCGCAACATGCTGGAAGCCGAACTGGCCAGGCTGCGCCTGGACCCGTTGATGGCCGGCATGCCGGAAATCGAACTGCGCCGTGGCGCGGGCGCCTACATCTGCGGTGAAGAGTCGGCCATGATCGAGTCCATCGAAGGCAAGCGCGGCATGCCCCGCCTGCGGCCGCCGTATGTGGCTCAGGTCGGCCTGTTCGGCCGGCCGACGCTGGAGCACAACTTCGAGACGCTGTATTGGGTTCGGGACATCCTGGAAAAAGGCGGTGAGTGGTTTGCCTCGCACGGCCGCAATGGCCGCAAGGGGTTGCGCTCGTTCTCGGTCTCAGGGCGGGTTAAAGAGCCCGGCGTCAAACTGGCGCCAGCCGGCATCACCATCCAGGAACTGATCGACGAATATTGCGGCGGCATGCTGGACGGCCAGAAGTTCTATGCCTACCTGCCCGGCGGTGCATCGGGCGGCATCCTTCCCGCCACGATGAACACCATCCCGTTGGACTTCGACACCCTGCAACCTTATGGCTGCTTCATCGGCTCGGCTGCGGTGATGATTCTGTCCGACAAGGACACGGCTACTGATGCGGCGCGGAACATGATGCGTTTCTTCCACCACGAGTCCTGCGGCCAGTGCACGCCCTGCCGTGTCGGCACGGCAAAAGCAGCGCACCTCATGGAACAACCCAAGTGGGACCTCGCCCTGCTGGCAGACCTGTCGCTGGTCATGCGCGATGCGTCGATCTGCGGCCTCGGCCAGGCCGCCCCGAACCCCATGGACTGCGTCGTCAAGTACTTCCCACACGAACTATGAGCCCCCACGCTTGTCGCTTTGCGTACTACGCTGCCCCCCGAGGGGGCTGGCCTTGCTTGGGGCGGCCCGGCGCTGCGGCCGGCCGACCTGTGCACTTTAAGGATTTCCAATGAATGCAATTACCCGACAGGAACTGGCCGAACTCGACGCGCCGCTCGTAAGCTTCAGCCTCAACGGCCGCGAAGTCCAGGGCCGTGCCACCGAATCGCTGCTGCAAGTAGCCAAGCGTGAAGGCGTCGAGATTCCCCACCTGTGCTTCAAGGAAGGCATGGAAGCCGTAGGCAACTGCCGCTCCTGCATGGTCGAGATCAACGGTGAGCGCGTACTCGCCCCTTCATGCTGCCGGGCCCCCGCCGCCGGCATGAAGGTCGTCACCGACAGCGAGCGCGCCGTGGCGTCGCAAAAAATGGTGCTGGAGTTGTTGCTGTCGGACATGCCCGAGAAGGAATACACCCGCAACAATGAGGTGGACCAGTGGGCTGCCAAGATTGGCGTAGGCAAACCCCGCTTCGAAGCGCGCCAGCAGGTGCGCCAGGATGTGTCGCATCCGGCCATCGCGGTGAACCTGGACGCTTGCATCCAGTGCACGCGCTGCCTGCGCGCCTGCCGCGACGAACAGGTCAATGACGTGATCGGCCTGGCTTTCCGCGGTGACCAGGCGAAGATCGTGTTCGACATGGACGACGCCATGGGCGCGTCCACCTGCGTGGCCTGCGGCGAGTGTGTTCAGGCCTGCCCGACGGGCGCGTTGATGCCGGCCCGCGAGGCTGCACTCACCGTGCCGGACAAACAGATCGAGTCGGTCTGCCCCTATTGCGGCGTCGGCTGCCAGCTGACCTACAACGTCAAGGATGACAAGATTCTTTTTGTGGAAGGCCGCGACGGCCCCGCCAACCACGAGCGCCTCTGCGTCAAAGGCCGCTATGGATTTGACTATGCACACCACCCCCATCGCCTGACCAAGCCCCTGATCCGCCGCGAAGGCGTGCCCAAGACCGGCGACTTCACGATGGACCCAGACCGCGTGATGGACGTGTTCCGCGAAGCCAGCTGGGAAGAAGCGCTGGAATTCGCCGGCGGCAAGCTCGCCGCCATCCGCGACCAGCACGGCAAGAAATCGCTGGCCGGTTTCGGCTCTGCCAAAGGCAGCAACGAGGAAGCCTACCTGTTTCAGAAACTGGTGCGCACCGGTTTTGGCAGCAACAACGTCGACCACTGCACCCGCCTGTGCCATGCGTCTTCGGTCGTCGCCCTGCTCGAAGGCATCGGCTCCGGCGCGGTGTCCAACCCGGTCATGGACGTGACCAAGGCTGATGTCGTGGTCATCATCGGCGCCAACCCGACGGTGAACCATCCCGTGGCCGCGACCTGGATCAAGAATGCCGTGAAGAACGGCACCAGGCTGATCGTGATGGATCCGCGCCGCTCGGACCTGACACGCGTGGCGCACCGCCACCTGCAGTTCAAGCCCGACACCGACGTGCCCATGCTGAACGCGATGATGAACGTCATCGTGAACGAAGGACTGGTGGACCAGGCCTTCATCGACAGCCGCACCATTGGCTACGAAGAGTTGCGCAAGAACGTTGAGGGGTACACGCCCGAGTTGATGGCGCCTATCTGCGGCATTGATGCCGACACCTTGCGCTATGTGGCCCGCCTGTTCGCCACGTCCAAGGGTTCGATGATCCTTTGGGGCATGGGTGTGTCGCAACACGTGCACGGCACCGACAACGCCCGCTGCCTGATCGCCCTTTCGCTGATGACAGGCCAGATCGGCCGCCCCGGCACCGGTCTGCATCCGCTGCGCGGCCAGAACAACGTGCAGGGTGCGTCTGACGCAGGCCTGATTCCGATGATGCTGCCGGACTACCAGCATGTGTCCAAGCCCGAAGTCCGCGCCAGCTTCGAGAAGGCCTGGAAGCTGGCCCCCGGCACGCTGGATGACCAGGTCGGCTTGACGGTGGTCGAAGTGATGCACGCCATCAAGAAGGGCGGCATCAAGGGCATGTACGTGCAAGGCGAAAACCCGGCCATGTCAGACCCGGACGCCAACCACGCGCGTGAAGCGCTGGCGGCGCTCGAGCACCTCGTGGTGCAGGACATCTTCCTGACCGAGACGGCCTATCTGGCGGACGTGATTTTGCCGGCCAGCGCCTTCCCCGAAAAGGACGGCAGCTTTACCAATACCGACCGCCTGGTGCAGATGGGCCGCAAGGCCATCAACCCGCCCGGCGATGCGCGCCAGGACCTCTGGATCATCACGCAGATCGCCAACCGGATGGGCTGCGGCTGGCACTACAACCATGTCAGCGAAGTCTTCGACGAGATGCGCCACACCATGCCGAGCATTGGCGGCATCACCTGGGACAGGCTGGACCGCGAGCATTCGGTCACCTACCCTTGTATGAAGGAAGGCGATCCCGGCCAGTCGGTGGTGTTTGTGGATGACTTCCCTCGCGAGGGCGGCCGCGCGAAGTTTGTGCCGGCCGACATCATCCCGGCCAATGAGCGCCCGGACACCGAATACCCGATGGTGCTGATTACCGGCCGCCAGCTGGAGCACTGGCACACCGGCAGCATGACGCGGCGCGCCACGGTGCTCGATGCGATCGAACCCGATCCAGTCGCCTTGGTACACCCTCTGGATCTTGCCGCCATGGGCGGAAAACCCGGCGACGTGGTAACCATCGAATCACGCCGCGGCAAGGTGGAGCTGTACGCCCGCGCCGACGAAAGCTCGCCACGCGGAGCGGTTTTTGTACCTTTCTGTTACTACGAGGCAGCCATCAACAAGT
>NZ_JBFUBD010000183.1:0-5440 GCF_056405935.1 Polaromonas sp. P1_E3 | reverse complement strand
CGCCATTGGTCCTTAGTATGAAACCGCCCCCCATGTCCGAAGTAAGGGCCTGGACGCGCTGACGAAGCTCTTCGCGTTGCCTGGGCGGTATTTTTTGGGACACGCCGATGTGGTTGTCCTGCGGCAGAAACACCAGCAGCCGGCCGGCAATGCTGATCTGCGCCGTGAGCCGCGCGCCTTTAGTACCAATTGGGTCCTTGAGGACCTGCACCATCACGGCCTGCCCTTCAAACAGCTGCTTTTCAATGGGTTGCAACGAAGCCATGGCCGGCGCGGCAGTTCCGCCAGTTGCCTGCCCATCGGTGTCTGCATGGCGGCTATTGATGCTGCTCATGAGATCGGCCACATGCAAAAAGGCGGCACGATCCAGACCGATATCGATAAAGGCAGACTGCATGCCAGGCAGCACCCGGGCGACCTTGCCCAGATACACATTGCCGACCAGGCCGCGTTCCAGGGTGCGCTCAACGTGAAGCTCCTGTACTGCACCGTGCTCGACGATCGCCACCCGGGTTTCCTGGGGAGACCAGTTGATCAGGATGTCTTGTTGCATGTCGTTGTAAAAATTTTGGTTGGCTGGAGGCGCTAAAGGCGAAGGCCCGCGGCTTGCAGCAGCTGGGCGGTTTCCCTCAGCGGGAGTCCCATGATGCCACTGTAGGAGCCATCAATCCGGGCGATATGCATTGCGACCCTGCCCTGTATGGCGTAGGCGCCTGCCTTGCCCAAAGGCTCGCCACTGGCGACGTAGCTGCGGATCTGCGCAGGCGTCAAGGCGTCGAAGCTCACGCGCGAGCTGCTCAGCGCATCGAAACGGCGGCGCCCGGCCTGCACGGCCACGGCCGTCAGTACCCGATGCGTAGCGCCCGAGAGCTCACCGAGCATTCGGGCCGCATCCTTGGCGTCGTCGGGCTTGCCGTAGATGACCCTGCCCATGGCCACCGTAGTGTCTGAGCAAAGTATGGGCGCCGGCGGCAGCTTGCGCCGCTTCATGCGGGCGACTGCTGCGTCGAGCTTGAGACCCGTGACGCGCTGGACATAGCTGACAGGCGCTTCATTCTTCAGCATTGCTTCCAGCGATTCGGCGTCTTCTTCGGCGTCCGGCAACAGCAGTTCGTGGCGTACGCCAAGTTGTTCCAGCAATTGCCGCCGCCGAGGGCTTTGCGAGGCCAGGTAGATAAATTCAGACATAAGGACAGGGCTTAGCAGTTGGCCAAGGGAGTTCAGTACCAGCAGGGGCCGCGGAACCGGCTTCGCCGGGCCGCAGGCGCAGCGCCCCCTCGGGGGGCAGCGCATTACACGAAGTGAAAAGCGTGGGGGCCACTATTCTCTGTGATACGGGTGATTGATGGTGATGCTCCAGGCGCGGTAAAGCTGCTCAATCAGAAGCACGCGCACCATGGCATGGGGCAAGGTCAGGTCCGACAGGCGCAGGCGCTCGTGCGCGGACTGCTTGAAACCGGCATCCAGCCCGTCGGGCCCGCCGATCACGATGGCGACGTCGTCACCGGAGAGTTGCCAGGCCTTGAGCCGTTCAGCCAGCGCCACGGTGGTGACGGCGGTGCCGCGTTCATCGAGCGCCACGACGCGGGTGCCGCGGGCGATGCTCGCTTCTATGCGCCCGCGCTCAGCCGACAGCAGGTTTTCCAGGGTCTTGGAAGCGCGCGGCTCGGTTTTGACGGCCTTGAGTTCGACCTTCAGCTCTGGCGGGAAGCGCTTGGCGTAGTCGTCATAGGCGGTTTGCGCCCAGTCGGGCACCTTCTGGCCGACGGCTACGATGGTAAGCCTCATTTGCTCCGGGACGGAGTTTTCCTGGCGGCCGGTTTGCGGGCTGCTGTTTTAGCGGTGGTTTTGGCCGCGGCTTTCTTCGCCGCCACTTTTTTGGCTACAGGCACTTTGACAATCGGTGTTTTAACCGCAGGCTTGGCCAATGACTTGCCGGGAGCCGCTTTGGCGCCTGCACGGGCGGACTTGGCCGCTGGCTCGGTAGCTGGCGTAGCAGCATTGCGCCTGGCGGTCCAGTCGTTGGTCTTGCCAACCCGGCCCACATAGCTGGAGTCGGGGGCGGTCGGCGCCTTTGCAGGTGCTTTTGCTGCCGACTTCGCGGTAGTTTTTGTGCCTTGTTTCGCAGTTTTCCCGCCGGCGCGGGCAACTTTCGGTTTGACCTCCGGCTCGGCATCGGCTTTGGACGCCTTCACCAGCGGGGCGGGAGCACCCAGCTTGAGCTTGATCGGTTTGTCGCCCCAGAGTTCTTCCAGATGGTAGTACTGACGGATGGTCGGCTGCATGATGTGCGCCACGGCGGCGCCGCAATCGACAATGATCCATTCACCGTTGTCTTCACCTTCAATGCGTGGTTTGGAAAAACCGGCATCCCGCACGGCATCSCGAACGCTGGCRGCCAGYGCYTTGGTCTGGCGGTTGGAGCTGCCGGAGGCGATGATGACGCGCTCGAACAGTGACGTGATGTGTTCCGTGTCAAACACCTGAATGTCCTGCGCCTTGACGTCTTCCAGACCGTCAATGATGGCTCGCTGCAGTTTCTGCACGTCCTTTTTGTCGGCGGCGGCGGAGGTTTTGACGGTGGTGGATGTCATGCAGTGTCTTGCTTCGATAAAGTGGGAATTAATGGGAACCGTACAGCTGGTGAAGTGAAATATAACGCGCAACGGCTTCGGGGACCAACCGGGTAATTTCCCCTGTAACCACGCCTTTGGATGCCATTAACTGGCGAATCTGCGTGGCACTGACGGGCATCAGGGGAAGGTTGAGCAGGCTAAACCGGTTAGCGCGGCTTTCGTAGGACGCAAATTGAGCGCCAGCCAGCGTGGATTGTGCGCGATCAGCTATACAAATTATAGCAAGATCAAGAATGTCCTGCCACCGGTGCCATTGCCTGAAGACCGCAAACTGGTCCGCACCAATGAACAGGTAAAGCTGCGCACCCGGATTCTCTTCCTGCAACGCCAAAAGCGTGTCAATGGTGAAGGTAGGGCCGCTCCGCTTCACCTCGCGCTCATCCACATGAACGCCTGAAATAGCCCCGAAAGCCAGCCTGGCCATGGCCAGGCGATGCGCTGGGGCACTCAAGGCGCGTGATTTGTGCCAGGCGTGGCCGGTCGGAACGACATACAAGGTATCGAGGCCAAACTGCCTGATTGCCTCCTGCACCAGTGCAACGTGCGCGCTATGGGGCGGGTCAAACGAACCGCCAAACATGCCGATGCGCTTTTGCACAGGTGGCGCCGTGGCAGCCATCAAACCCAGTCCCGTCTCGGTAAAAACTCCGTATAGAGGCGCTCCTCAGGACTGCCGGCCTCCACACCCCGCTGATAAGACCAGCTCGCCAGCGGCGGCATGGACATCAGGATAGACTCCGTGCGCCCTCCTGATTGCAAGCCAAAGTGCGTGCCCCGGTCCCAGACAAGGTTGAACTCCACATACCGGCCTCGCCGGTAAAGCTGAAACTCCCGCTCCCGCTCGCCATACGGTGTGTCTTTGCGCAGCTCAACAATCGGCAAATAGGCCTGCAGGAACGAATCCGCCACACTCTGCATCAGCGCACAGCTCTGGTCCGGGCCCAGCTCCTGGAAGTCGTCAAAGAAGACGCCGCCAATGCCGCGTTGTTCCTGCCGGTGCTTCAAATAAAAGTACTCATCACACCACTGCTTGAACCGGGGGTACTTGTCGTCGCCAAACGGCGCCAGCGCGTCCTTGCAGGCTTTGTGGAAATGCACCGCGTCCTCTTCAAACCCGTAGTAAGGCGTCAAATCCATCCCTCCGCCGAACCAGCAAACCGGCTCGCCATCACTCGACACCGGGGTCGCGGCCAGCATGCGCACATTCATGTGAACTGTCGGCACATAGGGGTTCCACGGGTGAAACACCAGGGAAACACCCAAGGCCTCGAATGGAGCACCCGTCAACTCCGGGCGGTGTTGCGTCGCGGAAGGCGGCAGCTTCGGGCCCCGCACGTGAGAGAACCCGCAGCCGGCACGTTCAAATACCTTGCCCTGCTCCAGGATCATGGTGATGCCATTGCCCTGCAGCGTTTCCCCTGGTGCTTTCTGCCAATGGTCAGCCGCGAAGAGTTGGCCGTCGACACCGGAAACAGCCTGGGTGATGCGCTGCTGCAGCGCCAGCAGAAAGCCGCGAACGCCTGGAATATCGGTCATGCTGAAGTAGTATCCGAAGGGCAGAGATAAAAACCGGCGCGCACAGCGCAATCAGGATTTGACCGCACGCCAGCCGATATCCTTGCGGTACTGCGCGCCGTCAAACCCGATGTCCTGGGCAACTTCATAAGCGCGTTGCTGCGCGGCTTTCACTGTGCTGCCAAGCGCGGTGACGCACAAAACCCGTCCGCCCGCCGTTACCGTCGCGTCGTCCTGTTTGCGTGTTCCGGCGTGGAAAACCATCGCGTCTTCAATCGCATCAGCACCTTTTTGCAGGCCATGAATCACGTCGCCCTTGCGGGGGCTCAGCGGATAGCCGTGCGCAGCCATCACCACACCCAGGGCCGGCCGGCGATCCCAGTCCAACTCGATCTGGTCCAGCGTACCCGAGGTGGCGGCCATCATCACCTCATACAGGTCGGTTTTGAGGCGCATCATGATGGGCTGCGTCTCCGGGTCGCCCATGCGGCAGTTGAATTCCAGCGTTTTCGGCTTGCCCTCCGCATCAATCATCAGGCCGGCATACAAAAATCCTGTGAATGGAATGCCGTCTTTTTCCATACCCTTGATAGTGGGCAAAATGATCTCGCGCATGGCGCGGCCATGCACTTCGGGGGTAACGACCGGTGCCGGTGAATACGCGCCCATGCCGCCGGTGTTGGGACCCTCGTCGCCATCCAGCAAACGTTTGTGGTCCTGGCTGGTGGCCATGGCCGCCACATTCTTGCCGTCGCACATCACGATGAAGCTGGCTTCTTCGCCCTGCAAAAACTCTTCAATCACCACGCGTGCGCCACCCTCGTTGTGAGCCACGCCAAGCGGGTTGAAGTCGGGGTTGGGTGCCAACATGAATTCAATGGCCTCGTGCGCCTCATGCAGCGTCATCGCTACCACCACCCCCTTGCCGGCCGCCAGGCCGTCGGCCTTGACCACAATGGGGGCACCTTTTTCGTCCACATAGGCGTGGGCCGCCGCGGCGTCGGTGAAGGTTTCATACTCCGCCGTCGGAATGCCATGGCGCTTCATGAATGCCTTGGAGAACGCCTTCGAGCTTTCCAGCTGCGCTGCCGCCTTGGTAGGGCCAAAAACCCGCAAACCGTGCGCACGGAACTCGTCGACAATGCCTGCCGCAAGCGGCTGCTCGGGGCCTACCACTGTCAGCGCGATCTTCTCGGTCAGCGCCCATTCGCGCAGTGCCTTCAGGTCGGTAATGTCAATATTTTCAAGACGCGCATCCAGTGCAGTGCCGCCGTTGCCCGGCGCGACAT
>NZ_JBFUBD010000182.1:0-5441 GCF_056405935.1 Polaromonas sp. P1_E3 | reverse complement strand
GGCCCATCCCAAATGGGACGAACGGCCCATCGTCGCGGTAGTCAAAAAGCCCGGCATGGAAGTCACCCGCGATGAGTTGCTGCGCTTCTACGAAGGCAAGACCGCGAAATGGCAAATCCCCGACGACGTCGTCTTCGTCGACGCCATCCCCTTGGGCGCCACCGGCAAGATGCTCAAGACCAAGCTGCGCGAGCAACTAAAAAATTACAAATTGCCACAAGCCTAAGCGCGGCCATAGAGTGGGGGCGGGTATTAACCAAGCGGGGCCGCGGAACCGGCTTTGCCGGGCCGCAGGCGCCCCCCCCCTCGGGGGGCAGRGAGYTACACGAAGTGAAGGAACGTGGGGGCCTTGGCTGTGGTCGCTTGGGTGACATGCCGCTAGGGCATTCCCTGACGCAGTGCAACATTTTTTGACCTAACCTGTGCCGGTTCMCCGTTAGCTTTCGTTCGCAAATTCATAATTTCCAGGAGACAAGGGATGACAACCCAAACCCGATTTTTCGCTCGGCATGCCGGCGTCGCCATGGCGGTGTCCGCCATGCTTTACAGCGGCATGACGCTGGCCCAGGCTCCGGCAGCAAAAGCTGCCGCGCCGGCCAAGGCTGCCGTCGCTGCGCCCGCCGCCGGCGGTGCGGTCAACCTGAACCAGACCGTCAAGATCGCCTGGCTCGACCCACTGTCGGGCCTGATGGCGGCGGTCGGCACCAACCAGCTCAAGGGCTTCCAGTTCCTGGCCGAGYAGTTCAGCAAAAAGAACAAGGCCGGCGTGAAGTTCGAGATCATCGGCATCGACAACAAGCTCAGCCCGCAGGAAACCACCAACGCACTGAAGTCCGCCATTGACCAGGGCGCGCGTTACGTAGTGCAGGGCAATGGCTCCGGCCCGGCGCTGGCCATCATGGACGCGCTGTCCAAGTACAACGAGCGCAACCCCGGCAAGGAAGTCGTCTACCTCAACTACGCCGCGGTAGACCCTGACCTCACCAACAGCAAGTGCGACTACTGGCACTTCCGCCTGGACGCCGACACCTCCATGAAGATGGAAGCCCTGACGGCCTTCATGAAGGACCAGCCGGACATCAAGAAGGTCTACCTGATTAACCAGAACTACTCGCACGGCCAGCAGGTTGCCAAGTTCGCCAAAGCCAACCTGGCCAGCAAGCGTCCCGACGTGCAGATCGTCGGCGAAGACCTGCACCCGCTGGCGCAGGTGCGCGACTTCGCGCCCTACATCGCCAAGATCAAGCAGTCGGGCGCCGACACCGTGATCACCGGCAACTGGGGTTCCGACCTCTCGCTGCTCGTGAAGGCCGCCAACGAGGCGGGCCTGAACAACGTCAAGTTCTATACCTACTATGCCGGYGTCACCGGCACGCCGACCGCGCTGGGCGCGGCCTCTGCCGGCCGTGTCTACATGGTGTCTTACAACCACCTCAACATGGGCGGCGAGATCCAGCAGGTCCAGGCTGACTACAAGAAGAAGTTCAACGACGACTTCTACACCGGCGCGATCTTCCATGCCTTCACCATCCTGACCGAAGCCATGGCGCAGACCAAATCAACCGAGCCGGCCGTCGTGGCCAAGGCCATGGAAGGCATGCGCTTCAAGAGCTTCAACGGCGACGTCGAGATGCGCAAGACCGACCACCAGCTGCAGCAGGGCCTCTACATCGACAAATGGGAAAAAGCCGGCGGCAAGTACCCCTACGATGCCGAGAACACCGGCTACACCTTTGTGCCGGTCAAATACTATGAGCCCTATGTGGCCAGCACGCCAACCTCGTGCCAGATGAAGCGCCCGGGATGATCCCGGCGTCCCGCTGACGGACACAGGCCCGATCCGAGTTCGGGCCTTTTTTTCATCCGGCTATTTGCAACAGGCGCTTATCGATGAATCTGGAATCCTTCACCATCGCGATGCTCAACGGCCTCAGCTACGGCTTGCTGCTGTTCATGCTCAGTTCCGGCTTGACGCTGATCTTCAGCATGATGGGCGTGCTCAATTTTGCGCACGCCTCCTTCTACATGGTCGGCGCCTACATTGCCTACAGCACTTCCCAGGTCATCGGCTTCTGGTGGTCGCTGCTGGTGGCACCGCTTTTGGTGTTTGTGATGGGCGCAGCCTTCGAGCGCTTTTGCCTGCGCAAGGTGCACAAGTTCGGCCACGTGCCCGAACTGCTGGTCACCTTCGGGCTTTCTTACCTGCTGCTGGAGCTGGTGCAACTGGTGTGGGGCCGCTCTGCCGTCAACTACGTGCTGCCTGAAGGCCTGCAGGGGCCGCTGTTCACGGTGTTCGGTACCAACTTCCCGAAATCGCGCGCCTTCATCATGTTCATTTCGCTGGCCATGCTGGCCGGCATCTGGCTACTGCTCACGCGCACGCGCATAGGCCTGGTCATCCAGGCGGCTCTTACGCATCCAGAGACGGTTGAAGCGCTTGGCCACAATGTGCCGCGCGTCTTCATGCTGGTCTTTGGCGGGGGAGCGGCGCTCGCAGGCCTGGCCGGTGTCATAGGCGGCAACACCTTTGTGACCGAGCCCGCCATGGCCGGCTCGGTTGGTGCGATCATCTTCGTTGTGGTCGTAGTGGGGGGCATGGGTTCGCTCAGTGGCGCCTTCCTGGCTTCACTGCTGATCGGCCTGATCCAGACTTTCGCCGTGGCCATGGACCAGTCGCTGATGACGCTGCTCGCCAAATTCAGCTACGTCGTGACGCCCGAAACCTTTGGCTATCCGCTGCTCAAGCTCACCATCTCTCAGGTGGCGCCCATCCTGCCATTCTTATTCCTGGTGCTGATCCTGATTTTCAGACCTAAGGGCCTTCTGGGCACACGTGAAGGCTAGGCTGACCAACATGACACGAACGTTTCACGAATTCAAACCCTATAACGTCGGCCGCTGGCTGCTGTGGTCGTTGTACGCGCTGCTGCTCATCGCCGCGCCGCTGATGTTCAAAAGCAGCCTGGCACTCACCATGCTCTCGCAGGCAGGCTACCTGGTCATCATCTGCCTGAGCTACAACATCCTGCTGGGGCAGGGCGGCATGCTCAGCTTCGGCCATGCGGTCTATGCCGGGCTGGGTTCTTTCCTCGCCGTGCATGCGATGAACCTGGCCGCCAAAGGCAGCTTTTACATCCCGTTGCCGCTGATTCCGCTGGTGGGCGGCCTGTCGGGCCTGTTCTTCGCCGTGCTGTTCGGCTACGTCACCACCAAGAAGGCTGGCACCACCTTTGCCATGATCACGCTGGGCGTGGGCGAGCTGGTGTTCGCCATGTCGCTGATGTTCCCCGAGTTCTTCGGCGGGGAGGGCGGCATCACCACCAACCGCGCTTACGGCAAGCCGGTATTCGGCATCAGCTTCGGCCCGCAGATCCAGGTGTATTACCTGATCGCCTTTTACTGCTTCGTCTGCACGGCCGCGATGTTCGCCTTCACACGGACACCGCTGGGCCGCATCCTGAATGCCGTGCGTGACAATCCCGAACGCGTGGAGTTCATCGGCTACAACACCCAGCGTGTCCGCTACTACGCTTTCATCATTGCGGGTTTTTTTGCCGGTATCGGCGGCGGGCTTGCGGCGATCAATTCGGAAATCGTGACAGCGGAAGTCGTGAGCGGCGTGCGCTCGGGTAGCCTGCTGCTGTTTACCTTCCTGGGCGGGGCGACATTTTTCTTCGGCCCCATCATCGGCGCTGGCCTGCTGGTGCTGGCGCTGATCCTGCTGTCGGAACTGTCCATGGCCTGGCTGCTGTACGTCGGCCTGATTTTCCTTTTCATGGTGATGTATGCGCCGGGCGGTATCGCCAGCCTGATCATGATGAACTTGCGCGTGGCCTCTTTCGGCAAATTGCGGGAATTGTGGGTCGGCTACCTGGGCCTGGCGCTGACGGCGCTGACGGCACTGGCCGGCGCGGCCGCCATGGTGGAGATGGTCTACCACCTGCAACTCAATGCGGCACTTGGCCCCGAACTCGGCTTCATGGGTGTGCGGCTCAACGCCACCAACCTCAACAGCTGGCTGGGCGCTGGCTTTGTGCTTGTTACCGGCCTGGGCTTGTTTGAGCTCACACGCCGGCAGTTCCTCACGCAATGGGGCGAAATTCAGAATGACATTGAAAAAGAAATCAAGCGAAGGGAACTGTTGTGAGCTCAATCACCTGTTCGCTTGAACTCAAAGACCTGCGCAAGAATTTTGGCAGGACCGAAATCATCCGCGGCGCCAACCTCAAGGTGCAGGCCGGCGAGCGCGTCGCCATAATCGGCCCGAACGGCGCGGGCAAGTCCACCCTGTTCAACCTTATCAGCGGCCGCTTTGAGCCCACCAGCGGCGAAGTGCTGCTCAACGGCCAGCGCATAGACGGGAAAAAACCGTTTGAGATCAACCGGCTGGGCCTGTCACGCAGCTTCCAGATTACCAATATCTTCCCCAAGCTCAGTGTGTTTGAAAACCTGCGCTGCGGTGTGCTGTGGAGCCTGGGCTACAAGTACACCTTCTTCCGCTTTCTGGCCGACCTGGACGACGCCAACCAGCGCGCCGATGAGTTGATGGCCATGATCAAGCTCGACAAAAAGCGTGACGTGCTGGCCACCAACCTGACCTACGCGGAGCAGCGCGCACTGGAAATCGGCATCACCATTGCCGGCGGTGCCAGCGTCATCCTGCTGGACGAACCCACGGCCGGCATGAGCCGGTCGGAAACCAGCCGCTTTATCAACCTGATCAAGGAGGTCACCGTGGGCAAGACCCTGCTGACGGTGGAGCACGACATGGGCGTGGTGTTTGGCCTGGCCGACAAGATTGCGGTGGTGGTCTATGGCGAGATCATTGCTTATGACGCGCCCGAGGCTGTGCGCGCCGATCAGCGGGTGCAGGAAGCCTACCTGGGCTCATCCGTTGCCGACGCACAAGCAGGTGGTCATTGATGCTGCACATAAAAAACCTCCACGCCTTTTACGGCAAAA
Source organism: Polaromonas sp. P1_E3 (assembly GCF_056405935.1). Classification (NCBI taxonomy): domain Bacteria; kingdom Pseudomonadati; phylum Pseudomonadota; class Betaproteobacteria; order Burkholderiales; family Comamonadaceae; genus Polaromonas; species Polaromonas sp. P1_E3. The sequence goes on along the minus strand of NZ_JBFUBD010000182.1, from coordinate 479 downwards.
GTCATGTCCTGCACGGCGTGAGCTTCGACGTRGAGCCCGGCCAGATCGTCGCGCTGCTGGGCCGCAACGGCTCGGGGCGCTCCACCACGGCCAAGGCCATCATGGGCCTGGTCGATTGCCAGGGCTCCATCCTCTGGAAAAAGCAGGAGATCGTCGGCAAAAAGGCCTACCAGATTGCCCACCTCGGTATCGGCTATGTACCCGAAAACCGCGACATCTTCCCCAAGCTCACGGTGCACCAGAACTTGTTGCTGGGCCAGAAGGGCTCCGGCAAGGGCTCGCGCTGGTCTTTTGAGGACATGTACCAGATGTTCCCGAGGCTGCGCGAACGCCAGCACACCGAGGCCGGCGTGCTCTCGGGCGGCGAACAGCAGATGCTGACGCTGTGCCGCACGCTGATGGGCGACCCGGACCTCATCATCATTGATGAGCCCACCGAGGGCCTTGCCCCCAAAATTGTTGAGCTCGTGGGTCAGTAC
>NZ_JBFUBD010000181.1:0-5448 GCF_056405935.1 Polaromonas sp. P1_E3 | reverse complement strand
CGCAGGTTGGAATCCTGGTCGATSAGCTCGTTYTTYTCCAKCACGCCGTCGATCCAGCGCGASACSGTGATGCCRGGCTTGSMCATCATCGCGGCCGATGCGTAGCGTCCCTTGATCCAKTCGAAGTCCACACCCCAGGTYTTGGCGAAGTGCTTCCASGAGCCTTCAGCCAGGCCGTAATAACCCGGCAGCGAATCAGGATTGGGGCCGACATCGGTCGCGCCCTGCACGTTGTCATGGCCGCGGAAAATATTGGCGCCGCCGCCAGACACGCCGATGTTGCCCAGCGCCAGCTGCAGGATGCACGATGCGCGCACGACGGCATTGCCGGTGGTGTGCTGGGTCTGGCCCATGCACCAGACGATGGTGCTGGGACGGTTCTGGCTCATCATGGTGGCCACTTTGAGCACGGTGGCCTCGTCAACGCCGCAAGCCTCCAGCACTTTGTCAGGCGTCCACTTGGCCATCACATCGGCCTTGACTTTGTCCATGCCGTAGACACGGTCGTTGATGTATTTTTTGTCTTCCCAGCCGTTCTTGAAGATGTGATACAGCACACCGAAGAGGAAGGGGATGTCAGAGYCGGAGCGGATGCGGACGTATTCGTCGGCCTTGGCCGCCGTGCGCGTGAAGCGGGGGTCGACCACGATCATCTTGCAGCCGGCCTCCTTGGAGTGCAGCATGTGCAGCAGACTGACCGGGTGGGCTTCCGCGGCGTTCGAGCCGATGTACAACGCGCACTTGCTGTTTTGCATGTCGTTGTACGAATTGGTCATGGCGCCATAACCCCAGGTGTTGGCGACGCCGGCCACCGTGGTGGAGTGGCAGATGCGGGCCTGGTGGTCGCAGTTGTTGCTGCCCCAGAAGCTCACGAACTTGCGCATCAGGTAGGCTTGCTCGTTGTTGTGCTTGGAGGAGCCCACCCAGTACACCGAATCCGGTCCGCTCTCTTTGCGCAGCTCGAGCAGCCTCGCGCTGATTTCATTCAGTGCGGTGTCCCAGCTGATGCGCTCGTACTTGCCGTTGACCAGCTTCATCGGGTAGCGCAGACGGTATTCGCCGTGGCCGTGTTCGCGCAGTGCGGCGCCCTTGGCGCAGTGGGCACCCAGATTGATGGGGGAGTCGAACACCGGTTCCTGGCGGACCCAGACGCCGTTTTCAACGATGGCGTCAACCGCGCAACCCACCGAGCAGTGACTGCAGACGGTGCGCTTGACCTCAATCTTGCCGGTGCCGTCAGACGTGGTGCCGGGCGCGGCGGCGGACGCCTTTTTGACCAGGCTTAGCTGCGTGGCGGCGAGGCCCACACCGACACCCAGGCCGGAGCGGCGCAGGAAGGCGCGGCGGTCCATGGTGGGCAGCGCATTGGACAGGCCCCGCGACAGGCTTTGCACAAAGCGCGCAGAACCCGCGCGGTGCACAGGATGAACATCAGATGATTTTTTCGTGAGCAGCATGGAGCTCTCCGTAGATAAGTGAAATCAGGGGGGTCGGCTGAGGTCGGACGCCGGACTGCTGGGCTGCTGAGCTAGATCCGGGTGGTCTTGTAGTAGCGCTTGACGTGTTCCGAGAGGCTGTAGCCGCCGCCTTTTTCAGGGGCCGGTTTGGGCTCCGGCAATTCGGCTTGCTGCAGCGCGGGTGCGCCTGGCAGGGCCACGATGGCCGCGGCTGCCGCGCCGGTGGCGGCTGCGCCGAAAAAGAATCCCCTGCGAGAGGGTTTTGGCTGGCTGTCCTGCATGGTGATCTCCAGGGGARGGCTTGCTGGCTATGTAACCGTTTGCATAGTACTGTAAGGCAGAGCACCGCGCACCACAATGGTTAGCGCCGCTCAACGYCCAAGTCTAGGGAAAACGATAAGCAATCTTATTGTCAGAGCCGGCGAATCGTGGCCAGTCGGTCATTCAAAGCTGTCTCATTTTGAGAAAAAAAGCTTTATGCGCAGCCCTCAGGCCAGCATGTCGAAGCCTTGCGCCTCCACGCTGACGAAGGTCTGGGTGAAGGCAGCAAGCGCCGCATAAAACCGCGCCTTGGGATGCGCCGCAATGGCATCACACATCAGGGGCACCCAGGGCTGCACATGCCGTGCAAAAAACTCTCGCTGCCGGGTGAGGTTTGCAACCTCCACATCGTCGCCGGCAATCAGGTAGCGCATGACTTCGCAGAGGTAGGCCACGTGATCTTCGGTTTCGGGCATGGCCTCGTCGCGCGCCAGGCCCAGCGCGGCGATGTCGGTTCGCAAGGCGGCCAAAGGCTTTTCATTCAGAAACCCGGCAAGGTAGTGCGAGCCAAAGAGATACACCTCCGGCTTGCCGACACCGCCGAACAGGGCGTCGTGCTCGCGCGTGATGTCTGCCAGGCTTTGTGCGCGTGCGGCAGCCACGAGTTCGCTCCACGAACTTTCGAGAAGGCCGCCAGCGGCGGGCGCCTCTGTTACCGCAATGCGAAGGTTTTCATGCAGCTCTGCGGAAGGTGCGGCGTAGTAAAGCGCGGCAAGCACGCCATAAACCTCGGCCCGCGCGGTTTCTTCGTCCAGGGAGGAGGCGGTGAGTTGGGCTTGCGTCATGGTGTGTCTGGTCTCTGTGCTTAGCGAATATCGGTAATCTTCAATTCATTCTCGGCGGAATAGATATCGATGACCCGGCAGTCGCCGCACATCTTGAGGCGGTCTGCGGCCGCGCCCTGGAACATCGCATGCCCCGCCAGCTTGCCCAGCATGGACTCGATGGCCTTGAGGGTGCCAAAGGGTTTGGCGCAGCGTATGCACTGGTAAGGCTGGCTTTCATTGAGCACGCGCGCCTCTTTGCGCTGCGGCGTGAGCAGCAGGCGCGGCTGCAGCGTAATGGCGTCCTCGGGGCAGGTCACAGCGCACAGGCCGCACTGCACGCAGTTTTTCTCGATGAACTTGAGCTGCGGGCGATCCGGGTTGTCTTGCAGTGCGCTGGCMGGGCAGGCGCTCACGCAGCTCAGGCACAGTGTGCAGGCGTCAGCGTTGACGCTCAAGCTGCCGAAAGGCGAGCCTTTGGCAGGCAGTGCAATGGCTTCGGGCAAAGCGGCCGGCGCCTGGCTCATGAGGTGGTCCAGCACCATGTCGAGCGTGCTGCGCTTTTCTTGCGCCACGGCAAAACGTGCCGCAGCGGCGGGCACTGCTGGGCGGCCCCGCGCCAGCGTCTGCAGGCTGGCGTCCAGCCCGGCGAGGRCATCTGTCCCCTCCCCGGCTTGCACCAGATGAAGGTGTACGCCCGCATAGCCCAAACCATTGAGCAGGGTTTGCGCCACGCGCATCTGTTCAGTCAGGCCTTCAAGATAGGCAGGAGCCTCCTCACCGGTCACCAGCACCGCTACTTGCGATGCACCGAAGGCAATGGCGCTGAGCCACAAGTCCAGCCCCAGGCTCGCCGTGTGCCATAGCGCCTGCGGTATCACATTGGCCGGTACGCCGCGCACGGTTTTTTGCAGCCGCGCAGCGCGGCCCAGGGCCTCGACGGCTTGCTGGCCGCTGTCCTGGCTGTGAAACAACAACACAGGCTGCGTGCCACCGGCTTTGGCATAAGCCGACAGCAGGGTCTTGATGCGAACACCCTGCTCACTGGCGCGCGGATAAGCGTAAGTGAGCGCACCCGTCGGGCACACCGTGGTGCAGGCACCGCAGCCTACGCAGAGATTGGGATTGACGACGATCTGCTGGCGTTTTTTCTCGCTGCTGACGGCGCCGGCGGAACAGATGTCGATGCAGGCATTGCAGCCGACGGCTTCATTGCGGCTGTGGGCGCAGAGCTTTTGTTTGTAGGCAAAAAATTTCGGCTTTTCAAACTCGCCCACCATGTCGCGCAGCTTGACTACGGTGGCCAGCAAGCCAGGCGATGCCAGGCCGGCAGATGCATTCAGGGCAAAGTAGCCTTGYGGCGGCGCATGCAGCGCGACCAGGGGCCTGGCGCCCAGGTCGAGCACGAGGTCAAACGCTTCGGTGAGTTTTTGCGGCGCGCGATTGAAGTCAATGGCGCCGGCCACCTTGCACACGGCCACGCAGTCGCGGTGTGATGTGCATTTGGCCGCGTCGACCTGGTAGCTCAGGTCAATAGCGCCTTCGGGGCACACGGCAATGCAGGCATTGCAGCGTGTGCAGAGGTCCAGATCGATGGGGTTGGTCTTGTCCCAGGTCGCCTCAAACGCGCCCAGCCAGCCTTTGAGCGCGAGCCGCTCGCCGCTGACGACGGGGTATTTGCGTTCCTGCGAAGGGAAGCCAGCCTGTGCCTGGGGTAAAACACCCTGCGCAAAGATCGTCACATCGAGGGTATCGGCAACCAGAGCGGCGACCTGCTCGGCCTGGTCCAGCGCGCCGACGATGAGCAGGCGACCGGCGCTCTTGTAAGTGACGGTGGCCACCGGCTCGGCGTCCGGCAGGTGCGCGGCGGCCAGCAGGGCTGCGATTTTGGGCATGGCGCTGGAAGCGTCTTTGCTCCAGCCGCCGGTCTCGCGGATATTGACGAACTTCACCACCGAGGTGACGCCCTGGGTTTGTTCACCCACTTCGGCAAACAGGCGCTTTTCCTGGGTGCAGGCCACGACGACATCATCGCCGGACTGCGCGGCCTTCTGGAAGGCGCCCACCTCGCGGCGGCACAGCGCCGAATGCAGCGTCAGGTTTTCATTGAGCGCCGCGCCCAGCGCCTGGGGCTGGAGCGGCATGGTCTGGTTGCAGTCGCAAATCAGTGTGGGCATGGTCTTCTTGGCTGGCACCGGCCGGGTCGGGCTGGGATTGGCTGGTTGATAAAGCGCCTGGTATTTGCGATGGGGCTATGTCCGGATTTTCATAGGACTGTGCCACGGTTTGGACTGTGGGGTTATTGGCGCTTTCCCGTGGCGGATTGGCGGGGTCGTCTTGCAGGCCGGCGACTTGCACCTGAGCCTCGCCTTTTGCCTTGCCTTCCTTGTCCTCTTCGTCATCAAAGAGCTTGAGAAACTTCGCACTTGTCATCTGCCGCAGCATGGCCTCAGGAATGGGGTCGGACTTGGAGTAGTCGTCGATGTAGGTGTCCAGACCGTCCATCACGTTGAAGTGCGGGTCGGCGAAGAGTTGCTTCATCGCCGCGTTGCGCACATCGGGCGTCACATCGCCGGCCATGAAGGGTTTGAAGTCGGAGTCTTTGGTGAGCAGCCTGGCGTCTGCCAGCGTGAGGGCCTTTTGTTCCGGCAGGGCTTCCAGTGCTTGCGTCTGGCCCTTTGCAGCAGGTGCGTCGGCGTCAGATGCGGGCGGTGCGGCCACCGCCGGTTTTGCCAACGGCTTTTCTACCGGCTCTTCCAGCGGTTTTCCCTGCGCGATGTCGACCTTGCGGCGGGACCACCGCCCCAGAAAACCTGTCGGCTCGTCAGCCATGCTGGCCTCCGCCGGTTTTCTTTTCGGTACTGACCCGTGCCGGATTGCCAAAACGGTCCGTCAAGGTCTTGAAG
>NZ_JBFUBD010000180.1:0-5463 GCF_056405935.1 Polaromonas sp. P1_E3 | reverse complement strand
CGACAAGCGGCGTGGCAGCGTGACTTTCCTTGGCAAGGATATCTCCGGCAGCGAGCCGCACCATGCGGCTCGCATGGGCCTGGGCTTTGTGCCGGAAGATCGGCGAATCTTCACCGACCTGACCGTGAACGAAAACCTCGAGGTTGGCAGGCAGGCGCCGCGCCGCTGGCCCGACGGCAGTGAGGCCCCCTTGTGGACGCCGGAACGCCTCTTCAAGCTGTTTCCCAACCTTGGTGAGATGCCTACGCGCCCGGGCGGCCGCATGAGTGGCGGTGAGCAGCAAATGCTGACAGTGGCCAGGACCTTGATGGGCAATCCCTATCTGGTTCTGCTTGACGAGCCTTCCGAAGGGGTGGCGCCCGTCATTGTGGAACAGATGGCCCACATGATTCTGGAGCTAAAAACCCAGGGCGTCAGCATTTTGCTGTCCGAGCAAAACATGCATTTCGCCGAGCTGGTGTCCGACAGGGCCTATGTCCTGGAAAAAGGGCAAATCCGCTTTGAGGGATCCATGGCGGATCTGGCCGCCAATGAAGAGGTGCGCCGTGCCTATCTCAGTGTGTAGGCCGCGCCTTACCTCCGTTCCGGTCCGGTAAATATGGGTTCTACCGTCACACTGTCCGTCAACCACCTGGAGYGTACGCTGCATGGGACGGAGCAGGCCAGCCTGCTGACGGTACTGCGTAACGACTTCGCGCTGAATGGACCGAAATATGGTTGCGGGCTGGGCGAGTGCGGGGCATGCACCGTGCTGGTGGATGGTGTGGCCGCACGTGCCTGCGTTATTCCTGCGTCCGGGATGGCAGGACGCGAAATCACCACCCTTGAGGGACTGGGTACGCTGGCGGCCCTTCATCCGGTCCAGCAAGCGTTTATAGGAGAGCAGGCTGCCCAGTGCGGCTACTGCCTGAACGGCATGATCATGGCGACTGTCGCGTTGCTGGCGCGGAACCCGGATCCGGGCGAGGATGATATACGCCGTGAGCTGTCCGGGAATTTGTGCCGCTGCGGCACGCACCTGGAGATCGTGAGGGCGGTGTTGCGTGCGGCAGAGCTGACGCGACAAAGCTTTGCCCGGGATAGCGTGCCATGACGCGTCGGGCCGATGCGCCGCTGACACGCGCCGATTTTCATGCGGCCGACGGCGTCTTGCTGGTGACCCGCGAGCCGCCGCCTGYGCCTGCGGCCGTCAATGGCCAACCTGCACTGGTCGGCGCCAATCCGCAAGAGGGCGTCGAAATATTGGTTGCCGTGTGGGATGACGGCAGCGTGACGGCCCTGAACGGACACGTCGACCTGGGCACCGGGATCCGTACCGCGCTGGCGCAGATCGTGGCGGAAGAGCTGGACGTTGCGATTGAGCAGGTCAACATGGTTCTTGGGGACACGACACGCGCCCCCAACCAGGGGGCCACGATCGCCAGCGCATCCATCCAGATTCATGCCGTCCCTCTACGGGCCGCGGCGGCGCAGGCACGCGCGTGGCTGGTGATGCGCGCAGCCAGCGTACTGCGGGTGGACCCTTCCCTGCTCGCCGTGCAGGACGGCGTTGTTTCCGTAGTGGGGCAGGAAGATAAATCGGTCACGTATGGCGTTTTACTGGCCAATGAGCACGCACATCTCTCGCTGGTGCCGGGCACTCCTGTCAAGGATGCTGCCAACTACCGCCTGGTAGGGACCAGTGCGGCGCGCCTGGATATCCCGGCCAAGGCCACCGGCGCTCTGACGTTTGTGCATGACATGCGCGTCCCCGGCATGCTGCACGGCCGCGTGGTACGGCCACCTTATGCCGGGGCTGACCATGGGGACTTCATCGGCAACACGCTGGAATCGGTGGATGAACCCTCGATTGCCCACATACCGGGCATTCGCGCGGTGGTGGTGATCCGCGACTTTGTCGGTATCGTCGCAGAGCGGGAAGAGTACGCCGAACAGGCGCTGCGCGAATTGCAGGTCTGCTGGAAACCATGGCCCGGCCTTGCAAACCTGAATGACCTGGAGCAGGCGATCCGCAACAACCCGGCCACGCAGCGCAGGCTTGTCGATGATGGCAACGTCGATGTCGCGATGGCGGGCGCAGCGCAAGCCTTGGCGCGCAACTACGTCTGGCCCTACCAGATGCACGGATCCCTGGGACCCTCATGCGCCGTGGCCGACTGGCAGCAGGAACGCTTGACGGTATGGGCGGGAACCCAAAACCCCCATGTGCTGCGGGCCGATTTATCACGACTGATCGGCCTGGCCGATGTCGCCATTGATGTGATCCGCATGGAAGCGGCAGGCTGCTACGGGCGAAACTGCGCTGACGATGTGGCGGCAGATGCCGCGCTGCTTTCGCGTGCTGTGGGCAGCCCCGTGCGTGTGCAACTGACACGTGAGCAGGAAAACGCCTGGGAACCCAAAGGTGCCGCCCAGCTCATGCAGGTGAACGGCGGGTTGAATGCCGACGGGTCGGTGGCTGCGTATGACTTTCAGACCTCATACCCTTCAAACGGCGCTCCCACACTGGCGCTTTTACTCACGCGCACCATTGAGCCTGTTGCGCAGGCCTACGAAATGGGCGACCGGACCGCCCGGCCGCCTTACGACTACGCCAACATGCGCATCGCCGTCAATGACATGGCGCCGCTGTTGCGCGCGTCGTGGTTACGTGGCGTTTCGGCACTGCCGAATTCATTCGCGCATGAGTCTTACATCGACGAGCTGGCAACCGCTGCAGGCGTCGACCCTGTAGAGTTTCGGTTGCAGTACCTGAAAGAGCCGCGCGCTGCGGAACTGGTGCGCGCTACAGCCGAGCGCGCCGGCTGGACGGCACATACCGCACCGCAGCAGCAACCAACAGCGCCTGGTGATCCCCACGACGTTGTGCGCGGCCAGGGCTTTGCGTATGCCCGTTACATGCACAGCAAATGGCCGGGGTTCGGCGCGGCGTGGGCGGCCTGGGTGGCCGATGTCGAAGTGAATCGCAAGACGGGCGAGGTGCATGTCCGGCGCGTCGTGGTAGGGCATGACGCCGGCACGCTGATCAACCCCGCCGGGGTTCAGCACCAGATCCATGGCAACGTGGTGCAGACGACCAGCCGTGCGCTTACGGAACAGGTCACGGTGTCGCCTCAAACGAATCAGGTGACGAGCCTGGAGTGGGGAAGTTATCCCATCCTGAACTTCAGGGACGTGCCGGTGATTGAGGTCGTGACCATGGCGCGCCCCGGTGAGCCACCGCTTGGCGCCGGAGAGTCGTCTTCAGTGCCGGGCACGGCAGCCATCGCCAACGCCATTTTTGATGCCACCGGTGTGCGTTTTCGTCAGCCGCCTTTTACGCCGGAAGTGGTGCGTGCCGCGCTCAATCCCGGGCTGGAACCTGAGCCAGCCATCCCAACAGCTCCAGCTCGGTTGCCCAATCCCGTACCCGAGGGTGCGGCATGGCCGAAAGGAATGGCTTGGTGGTCCCGCGCAGGCGCCTTGCTCGCGGGGGTTGTGGGCATCGTGTGGGCGTTGGCTGGCGGCCGGTCGGTCATTGTCCCGGTGGCGCAAAGCGGCGCATCCGTGTACACCGCAGCCACGCTGGAACGCGGCCGGCAGCTCGCGGCTGCCGGCGACTGCGTGGTGTGCCATACCGCACCCGGCGGCATCCCCAATGCCGGTGGCAGGGCCATCGATACGCCTTTCGGAAAAATTATCACTACCAACCTCACGCCTGACGCGGACACCGGCATCGGCTTGTGGTCCTTCAGCGCCTTCCAGCGCGCCATGCGTGAAGGGATTTCCCGCGATGGCCACTATTTGTATCCTGCGTTTCCCTACACCGCATTCGCCAGGACCAGCGACGAAGACCTGACCGCGCTGTATGCCTACCTGATGGCCCAGCCCGCCGTGCGGTCAGAGCCACCGGCCACGCGGCTGGCCTTTCCCTTCAGTGTGCGGCCATTGATGGCCGGCTGGAACGCGCTGTTTCATGACCCGGCGCCTTACCGGCCCGACCCCGCGCAGACTGCCGAATGGAATCGTGGTGCCTACCTGGTTAACGGCCTGGGCCATTGCGGCGCCTGCCATACACCGCGCAATGCCGCGGGTGCTGAACGTGGCGGAAAAGCCTTTTTAAGCGGGTCTGTAGTGGATGGATGGGAAGCTCCGGCACTGACAGCGCTGTCTCATGCGCCCGTGCCATGGACCTCCGCGGAGCTGTACCGCTACCTGCGCAGTGGCTACTCAGCGCAACACGGCATCGCAGCGGGCCCGATGGCCCCGGTGATCAAGGAACTGGCCGCCTTGCCCGAAGAGGATATTCGTGCAATGGCGACCTACCTTGCGTCTTTCAATGAGCCAATTGCCGACACCGAAAGCATTCAGCGTAAAGAACAGGTGGTCCTGTCGGCCCGGCAATCGGCTGCGAGCTTGCTGGGCCCTGGCCAGCGCCTGTTCAGTGGTGCCTGCGCATCCTGCCATCACGATGGCGACGGCCCGCGACTGCTGGGGGTGAACGTGCCGCTGGCCCTTAACAGCAAGCTGCACAGCGAGCGGCCCGACAACCTGGTGCGGGTGATCCTTGAGGGAATTCAGTCACCGGCGAGCAAAGACATTGGATTCATGCCGGCTTTTCGCCATAGCCTCGATGATGCCCAGGTGGCGGCGCTGGTGGCTTACATGCGCGGCCGCTATGCGCCCTCGGAACCTGCATGGCAGGACTTGCCGGCAACCGTCTCGCGCATTCGCGCTACGCCAGGCCAGCACCAAGTTTCTTCAGTCAGGCCGCGGTAGCACGGCCCTGCGTCGCCCTCGCAAGCGCCGCTCGCGCCAGCAGGCGTGTGGAGTCCAATGTCGGCAGTACCGAGTTCGAATCGTTCATGATCAGGGGGATTTCGGTGCAACCCAGGACGACGGCATCGCAGCCGTCGCTTTTCATCCGCTTAATGACTTTCTGAAAATACCCGACTGCTTCCGGCTTGAAGACACCGTACACCAGCTCGTCCATGATGATGCGGTTGATTTCGTCGCGCTCCGCGGTGTCGGGGCGCAGGTATTGCAACCCGCGGGCCGCCAGCTTTTCAGGGTAGACCTCGCTGTCGACGAGCCATTGCGTGCCGGTGAGTCCGATGCGGTGGTACCCGCGCCTGACAGCCTCTTCGGCTACAACTTCTGCGATGTGAAGCCAGGGTAGCGGTGAGCGTGCCTTCACGTAAGCAAATGCCTGATGGATGGTGTTGTCCGGACAGACCAGGAAGTCAGCTCCGGCCTTTGCCAGCTTGTGCGCGGAGGCGAGCATGATCTCGCCCACGCCGTCCCAGTCGTTGCGATAGATGCACGCCATGTAGTCGGAAAGCGACGGCGTGTGCATCGATACTTCAGGGTGGGCATGTGGCCCCAGGGTCTTCGCACCTTCCACGCAGATGGTTTGATAACAGAGCGCAGCGCCTTCGGCAGAGCAGCCGACGATACCGATGTGTTGGGGCATGACCTGTCTCC
>NZ_JBFUBD010000179.1:0-5574 GCF_056405935.1 Polaromonas sp. P1_E3 | reverse complement strand
GCGTATGAGCTTCGCGACTGGGCCAAATCACTGGGTTGCACTGAGCAGCAGCTGCGCGAAGCCGTCAAGGCGGTGGGCAATTCCGCCAGTGCCGTGCGCCAGTACCTGGGCAAGAAATAAAGTCCGCCTGCACTGCCTCAGCCCTTGCCGGGCTGGGGTGAGGTCTCGTTCGACGACTCCTTGAGGATGCTGATCTTCCCATCGGCCTCCAGGAAGGCGAATCGCATGTCACGCAGGTCGCAGTCTGCTTCGCGCAGTGCCTGTTCCACATCGAACAGGGGCACCCGCTGCTTTTTGAGCACTTCGCGGAACACCTCGCCGTCGCGGCCCACGAGAAGCGGGCGGCCTTCCAGGAGAATTTGTACGCGCCGGCTGCGTGAGGTGGTGAAGGCAACCAGGAGGTTCAATGCAATCAAGGTAACGGCCGCCAGCAGGCCAAACGTAATGGATTCTTCCCCGGCGTTCAGCGCGTTGGAAACCGATTCACTCAGGAGCATCACCACCAGCAGGTCAAACGGGGTGAACTGGCCCACCGTCCGGCGGCCCGAGATACGCACAAGAACCAGCAGCGCAAGGTAAATAACGATTGCCCGCAGGCAAGGTTCCCACCAGGAAGTACTCATGTCAAACATGGTGTGTGTCTCCAGGGCTGTGGAAGATCATGGTCAAGGCGTCAGCACCACCTTGCGGCACTCCTCCTCGCGTTGCTCGAAGATGGCGTAGCCGCGTTCCGCTTCGGCCAGCTTCAGGCGATGGGTGATGATGACCTCCGGCGACATTTTTCCCATGGCGATGTGTTCCAGCAGTTCAGGCATGTAGCGCTGGGCGTGGGTCTGCCCCATCTTGAAGGTCAGGCCTTTTTCAAACGCGTCGCCAAAGAGGAACCCGTGGATGAAGCCGGCGTACACCCCCGGCACGCTCACCACGCCGCCGCGCCGCGTGGCCGCAATGCACTGGCGCAGGGCCTTGCCGCTGGAGCCCTCCAGCTTCAGGTTGGTCAAGACGGTTTCAATCGCGCTGCCCTTGGCTTCAAAGCCCACCGCGTCGATGGTTGCGTCCACGCCATGCCCGCCGGTGGCGTTCAGAATGGTGTCAGCCGGGTCGTCGTTCAGGTCGAAGTTGATCGGCGTGATGCCGTAGGTCTGCTGCGCGAACTTCAGGCGGTAGTCGTTGTGGTCGATCATGAAAATCCGCTCTGCACCCAGGAAACGGGCCGACAGTGCGCACATCAGCCCCACGGGGCCGGCCCCGAAGATCGCCAGGTTCGAGCCCGGCCTCACCTGTGCGTTGACGGCCGCCTGGTAGCCCGTAGGCAGGATGTCCGAGAGAAACAGCACCTGCTCATCGGACAGCACCTCGGGTATCCGCAGCGGCCCGGTGTTGGCCTTCGGCACGCGCACATATTCCGCCTGCCCTCCGGCGTAGCCGCCATACAGGTGGCTGTAGCCAAACAGCCCCGCGCCGGGCGTGGCGCTTTTTTTGTTCAGGATGGCGCCGCGCCCCGGGTTGGTGTTTTCACACGCGGCAAACAGGGCCTTGTTGCAATAAAAGCATTGCCCGCAGGCGATGACGAAGGGAATCACCACGCGGTCACCGCGCTGCAGCCCCATGACCGCGGGGCCGGTTTCTTCCACCACGCCCATGAATTCGTGGCCGAGGATGTCGCCGTCTTTCATCTCCGGGATTTTTCCGCGGTAGATGTGAAGGTCTGACCCGCAGATTGCCGTGGCCGTGACGCGCAGCAGGATGTCGTCGTCGGCGAGCAGGACAGGGTCTGGAACAGTCTCGACCTTGACGTTGCGGGCGCCTTGGTAGGTGAGTGCTTTCATGGAATTCCTTTCTCTCTTTTTCGTTGGTTTTTCTTGGTGGTTCCACAGTCTTGTGGCCCGCCGGCGAACTGCAATTGCCCCGCTGAACACCCGGCGCGCGGTACGACCTCATTTGAAAAAGCCCGCGCGGCGGGGGCTGTCGGCTGGGTAGTTCTGCCCCTGTAGGACAGACCGGAAAACCTTGTACGAGCACACAAAGGCCCTGCAGGCGTCCTCCATTCGACCAGCGCCGCGGGGAGGCGCGGGCAGCGGCCACAAAGCGGCCCTGTCCCACAACCCCTGCGACCGCGGCTTCACAAAATCAGGGACATCTGAAGGCGCGACACGACTTTGAAGACACGCACACGAAAGGAAATACAGCCATGGCAACCAGCAGCATCCTGGGTGGCAGCATTTCACCCGAACAATTGATCCCAGGAAAAGACACCCAGTCGCTGGGCCCCGGTGACAGTTCAGACACCGGCAGCGACACCCTGGGCGCTTACAGCGAAGAAGAGCTTGCCAGCGACAGTGACGCTGCGGGTACCGGCGAGCGAGCCGGTGTCGGCGGCGACGAACGCCCCGACGCCGACATCCTGCCTGACCGGGCAGTGGACGAGTCCGACCTGCTTGAAGGCAGCGAGGAAGATGAAGACCTGGATGCGCAAGCGGAAGACGGCCGGGACGGTGAAGAAAATGATGAAGGAAAGGGCCGCGAAAGACCCCAGGCCGCAGCCGGTGTCGAAAACGTTGCCGGCATCGTCACCGATGAAGATACCGATGATGAAGATGGCGATAGCGAAGGCCCGGCTGCCGGCAACGGTGATGCCGCCGTTCGCGGAGGCCGCGCATGACAATCACGGCAAGTTGCCACTGCGGCAAAAACACTTTTCGCATTGACGGTGAAATCCCTGGGCAGCTGACGCGCTGCACCTGCTCGTTCTGCGCCAGGCGCGGCGCGCTGCTGGCCTACTACACGCCCGAGCAGTTCCACGTCACATCGCCCCCTGACGGCGACGCCATCTACCGCTGGCAGACCAAGCTCGTCGACCACCACTTCTGCGCTGAATGCGGCGTGGCCACGTACTCGGACAGCCCGGCTTTCGAAATGGACGGCAGCTGGGACGGCGCCACGCGCCGCATCGCGGTCAATGCYCGCCTCTTTGACGGCTACGACGCCGCCGAGGCGCCGGTCAAGGTGATTGACGGCAAGAATCTCTGGTAGGCAGCTGTGCCGGGTGTGCGGGGGGAGCCGCTTTGCGTTGACATTTCGCGCTTGTCGCTCGCGCAAGGCTACGGCGGCACCCTGGACCAACTGGCCGCCCATCTGGGCGTTTGAACGGCGTGGTCGGGCGCGTATGGCCTAGAAGTGCGGCGGCAGTTCGTCGCGCAGGCTGCGGCCCACCGCCACGTCGCCGTCGCGTACAGGGCTAGCCTTCAGCGCGGCCACCTCGCGCACCAGCGCATCAATTTGCTGCTGCTGCCGCACGATGACCTTGTCGAGCTGGTCCAGCAGGTCTTCGGTAAAGCTGGCCTTGATCTCCAGCGCGGTCAGGCGCTGGTCGGTTTGGGGTGTGTGGTTCGTCGGTTCCATGCCTGTATTGGACATGAAGCGGCGCCGGGGCAGGGCCTTGATGCACGCCAGCAGCCCGCGTGGCAACCAGGTCAGGCATCATTTTGGCCTGCAGCCCTTTGTGGACGTGCGCAAGCAGCTATGTTATTGATAGCAACGTGGTTGGTGGTGAAAAGCGGGTAACGACCCGCCCCGTCCCAGTCGCGACCACACTCCAACCGCTCAGCGCGCAGCACTCCCGGCAGGCGTTGCTGCCTTCATGCTGGCCATGTCAATCACAAAGCGGTACTTCACGTCGCTCTTGAGCATGCGCTCGTAAGCGGTGTTGATCTCGTCCATGCGGATGGGCTCAATGTCCGACACGATGCCGTGCTTGGCGCAAAAGTCCAGCATCTCCTGGGTTTCCTTGATGCCGCCAATTGCCGAACCCGCCAGGCGCCGGCGTTTCAGGAGCATGTTGAAGATGCCGGGTGAGGGGTGCGGGCTGGCGGGTGCGCCCACCAGCGTCATGGTGCCATCCAGCTTCAGCAGCACGATGAAGGCATCCAGGTCATGCGGCACCGCCACCGTGTTGAGGATGAAGTCAAAGCTGTTGGCATGCGCCGCCATCTCGTCAGCATTTTTTGACACCACCACTTCCTTCGCGCCCAGGCGCAAGGCGTCTTCACGCTTGCCGGCCGATGTGGTGAACAAGACCACATGCGCACCCATGGCCGCGGCGATCTTCACACCCATGTGGCCCAGCCCGCCCAGGCCGACAATGCCCACCTTGCTGCCGGGGCCCACCTTCCAGTGGCGCAGCGGCGAATAGGTGGTGATGCCGGCGCACAGCAGCGGCGCCACCGCGGCCAGGTCGCCCGCGTCATGCGAGACCTTCAGCACGAATGATTCGCGCACCACGATCTGGCTGGAATACCCGCCGTAGGTGTTGGCGCCGGTGCCTTGTTCGGGGCCGTTGTAGGTGCCGGTGAAACCGTTGTAGCAGTATTGCTCCAGGCCGTCGGCGCAGGACTGGCAGTGCTGGCAGCTGTCTACCATGCAGCCGACACCCACCAGGTCGCCTACCTTGAATTTGCTGACCAGGTCACCCACCGCGGAGACGCGGCCGACGATTTCATGGCCCGGCACGGAAGGAAAATTGACGCCCTCCCATTCACCGCGCGCCGTGTGCAGGTCTGAATGGCAAACGCCGCAGTGAAGAATGTCAATCGCGACATCCAGCTGGCCCGGTTCGCGCCGCTCGATGGTGAAGGGCGCTAGGGGGGTGGTGGGTGACTGGGCGGCGTAGGCAAGTGCTTGTGACATGGAGACCCTTGATGAAAAAGGAATGAGAACGGAATGAAGAAGAACGAGAACGCAATGAGAGAGGCGGGGCGCTCAAACAACCGGCCATCGTAGGCCAATGCAATGACCGGCGCACGGTTGCCGCATGCCCCCGGACTCGCGGTAGGGAATTACGCCTCCGCCCGGCAGCGCGGACGCATCCGTGCCAGCTAAGGGGCGCCCGCCTGGGCCGACGACGCGTGCCGCTCCAGCAGTGCATACAAAACCAGCCCGCCTGCCAGCGGCAAAAAATAGTAAAGCGCGCGGTAGGCCAGCACCGCCCCCATCAGCGCGCCTTGCCGCACGCTGCCCGACAGCAGCGCCAGGTACACCGCCYCCAGCACACCCAGCCCGCCGGGAATCGGCATGATCACCCCCACGATGGAGGCCGCCATCAGCACGCCCAGCGCCGTGGTGTAAGGCACCTCACGGCCCAGCAGTAAATACATGGCCGCACCCATCAGCGCCCAGTTGGTGGCCGAAATGCCCAGCTGCACCAAGGCCAGCTGCGCCGAAGGCAGCTTCAGACGCCGGCCGCGCACCCGCCACTCGCGACCGCGCGCAAATGCGCACGCCACCACATACGCCAGCGCCAGCAGCACCATCGCCACGCCCAGCAGGCGCAGCGCCGCCGCGCCAATGTGCGCCTGGCTGGGCGGCGCAATGGCGCCGGCGGCAAACAGGCTGCCGGCCACCAGCCCATAACCGAGCCAGTTGGTCGCCAGGCTCAAACCGACGATCTGCGCAATGGTGGCCTCGTCCAGCCCTGCCCGCGCATAGAGGCGTGCCCGCAAAGCCACTCCGCCGACCAGCGAACCCAGGTTCAGGTTGAAGGCATAGCTGGTGACCGCAATGGCCCAGGTCTGCAGG
>NZ_JBFUBD010000178.1:0-5600 GCF_056405935.1 Polaromonas sp. P1_E3 | reverse complement strand
GCGCCAACCCGGCAGTGGAAGTGCTTTACATCGCATCGCCCCACCAGTTCCATGCCGGGCACGTGTGCCTGGCGGCCTCGCTCGGCAAGCACGTGCTGGTAGAAAAGCCCATGGCCCTCACAATTGATGAATGCACCCGCATGATTGAAGCGGCCCATAGCGCGGGCGTTCACCTCATCGTGGGCCACAGCCACAGCTTCAACATGCCGATTCGGCGCACGCGTGAACTCATCGACAGCGGCCGGTATGGCGCGGTGAAGATGATCCACGCCATGAACTACACCGACTTCCTCTATCGGCCGCGCAGGCCTGAGGAACTCGATACGGCCGCCGGCGGCGGGGTGATCCACAGCCAGGCGACACACCAGATGGACATCGTGCGGCTGCTGGGCGGCGGGCTGGTGCGCAGCGTGCGCGCCCATACCGGCGCCTGGGACCCGACCCGTCCCACTGAAGGCGCCTATAGCGCATTGATCGAATTTGAGGGCGGTGCGTTCGGCTCTGCCACGTACAGCGGCTATGGCCACTACGACTCGGATGAGCTGCTGGGCAACGTTGGCGAAATGGGCCAGGCCAAAACCCCGAGTGACTATGGAGCCGCCCGCAAACGGCTACAGGTTGCGTCCACCCCGGCTGAAGAAACAACGCTGAAAGCGGCGCGCAACTATGGCGGCAGCTCATATATGGCCAGCACCGCCCTGCCGCAAGGCCTGCAGCATCAGCACTTCGGTCAGTTCATCGTCAGTTGCGAAAAAGCAGACCTTCGCCCGGGCCCATCGGGAATTGCCATCTACGCTGACGGTGAAAAAACTTTCGAGCCCCTTTCTACCCCGCCGGTTCCGCGCCAGGAAGTGATCGACGAACTCTTTGCCGCGGTGATGCATGGCCATGCACCTCTTCACAGCGGCGAATGGGCCCGGGCCACCACGGCGGTGTGCCTTGCGCTGCTGGAATCCGCCCGCAGCGGGCGGGATTGCCAGCCGGAGTACCAAGTGCGTCACAATGCCAACTCATGAGCAATGACACGCAAAACATCATCCGCCATTGGCGCGAAGCCGTCCCCAATGACCGCCTTGCGCACCTGATCCGCGATGCCTCACGCGCCTTTCACCGTGCGCTGCAGGTGCGTCTGGCAGAGCATGGTGTGCCCTTTGGCCACTGGACCTTCCTGCGCATCCTGTGGGAGTCGGACGGGCTGACGCAAAAGGAGCTCAGCGCGCGCGCGGGCGTGATGGAACCCACCACCTTCATTGCGATGAAGGCCATGGAGTCGCTGGGCTACATCGTGCGCAAGCAGCTGCCCACCAACAAAAAAAATATGTATGTGCACCTGAGCGACAAGGGCCGCGCACTCAAGAAGCTGCTGGTGCCCCTGGCCGAAGAAACCAACAACGTCAGCATTGAAGGCATTGCACCTGAGGACATCAAAACCACACGCGCAGTGCTGCTGGCCATGATTGAAAACCTCGCAAAAGACGAGCTGCTGCAAACACCGCCCGCAACGAAGCGCAAGGCTGCCGCAAAGCCGGCCGCTCAGGCCACGCAAGCCGTCTCCACCACACGCAGCAAGCGTGGTAAAAAAGCCGCGCCCTGAAGCCCGCGCGGCGTCTCTTGCCGTACCGGCCGCTTACGCTGCCGTTTCGCGGGGTATAGTCAGCTTATGTACACGCCTTTTTCAAGCCATGCGACTGCGCCAGCCCTGCTGGCCGATGACATGCGCCTGACAGGCGGCTTTACCGCTCCCCCACCTGCCGCACCTCCGCGCAACGTGGTTGCTTCCGGCGCTTACCCGCCGGCCGCACACGTTCCCGGCTGAGTCCCAGCCGGTCCAGCTCTCCAGCCCTCGTTTGATTCAGCCACTGGCGCAGCCGCGCCACGTGCGCTCGCTGGAGCTTGTCCCTTTTTCGGCAGGTAATTTTCATGATTTCAAAAAACACGGCCTGGGCCACCTTCGGCCCGACTTCCCTTTTCGTTCTGATCTGGAGCAGCGGCGCGCTTTTCTCCAAACTCGGGCTGCAGCACGCCAGCCCTTTCGCCTTTCTGGGCTTGCGGTTTTCCCTTGCGCTCAGTGTTCTGCTCGTGCTTGGGCTGGCCGGGCGCCGCTGGCTGCCGGCGCCCGGTACACGCCTGCGCGTCGCGCTGACAGGTCTTCTGATGATCGGCAGCTATTCCATCTGCCATTTGCTGGCACTGGACCACGGCCTCACACCCGGCGTACTGGCCACCGTTCTGGGCGTGCAACCCATCCTGACGCTCGCGCTGACGGAGCGGCAGGCTTTTTCCAGGCGGCGCCTCGCGGGCCTCGGCCTGGCCCTGGGCGGACTGGTGCTGGTGGTGTATGAAAGCATTGCGCGTGCGCACTTCACCGCMACCGGAATGCTGTTTGCGTTTGGCGCCCTGGCGTGCATGACGCTGGGCGCCATCCTGCAAAAGTCAGTCAAACAGGCGCCGCGCGAAGTACTGCCGTTGCAACTGGCCTGCAGCCTGTTGCTGTGCCTGCTGTTCGCGCCGTTTCAGCCCATGGCTGTTGACCTGAGCGCCGGCTTCTGGGTGGCGCTGCTATGGATGGGCGTGGTGATGTCTGTGGTGGCGACGCTGCTGCTGTACCGCCTGATCCACGCAGGCAACCTGGTCAACGTCACCAGCCTGTTCTACCTGGTGCCTGCAGGCACGGCTGCCCTCGACTACCTGGTGCTGGGCAACCGCCTGGCGCCCTGGAGCCTGGTCGGCATGCTGGCGATCCTGCTGGGCCTGGTGCAGGTTTTCCGCAACCCTGTGCAGCCGTTAGCCGCACGCTAAAAGTTGCCGGGCGGAAGTGCAAAAGCCGCCGCCCGGCTACAGATCAAATCAGCTGGACACCCGTCTTGGCCTGCAAGACCTCGCGGGTGACGCCGGGTGCAAGTTCCACCACTTTGAGGCCTTCGGGCACCACGTCCATCACGGCCAGGTCGGTGATGATGCGGTCGACCACACCAACGCCCGTCAGCGGCAGGGTGCACTTCGGCAATATCTTCATGTCTTCGCTGCCGTCCTTCTTTTTGGCAACGTGCTCCATCAGGACGATCACGCGCTTGACGCCGGCGACGAGGTCCATCGCGCCGCCCATGCCTTTGACCATCTTGCCCGGGATCATCCAATTGGCAAGGTCGCCTTTTTCGCTGACCTGCATGGCGCCGAGGATCGACAAATTGATCTTGCCGCCGCGGATCATTGCGAAGCTTTCATGGCTGCCGAAAATGGAGGAGCCCTTGATGGTGGTCACGGTCTGTTTGCCGGCGTTGATCACGTCGGCGTCCACCTGGTCTTCGGTCGGAAACGGGCCAATGCCCAGCAKGCCGTTTTCCGACTGCAGCCACACTTCCTTGTCACCCGTGAAGTTGGCCACCAGCGTCGGGATGCCGATACCGAGGTTCACATAGAAACCGTCTTCGAGTTCCTGGGCGGCGCGCGCCGCCCACTGGTCGTGGGTCCAGGGCATATCAAACTCCCGCTTTCTCTGTAATGGTCCGCTTTTCAATTCGTTTTTCGGGATTCGCATTGAGCACGATGCGGTGCACATAAATCCCCGGCAGGTGGATGTCGTCGGGGGCGAGCTCGCCGACTTCGACGACTTTCTCCACCTCGACGATGCAGATCTTGCCGGCCATTGCGGCAGCCGGGTTGAAATTGCGGGCCGTGAGGTTAAAGCGCAGGTTGCCGGACTTGTCGGCCACATGCGCCTTGACCAGCGATACATCGGGAACCAGCGAGCGCTCCATCACATAGGTCTCGCCGTCAAATTCGCGCAACTCCTTGCCGTCGGCCACTTGCGTGCCCACGCCGGTCTTGGTGAAGAAGGCCGGAATGCCGGCGCCGCCGGCACGCAGTTTTTCAGCCAGCGTGCCTTGCGGCGTGAAGTCCAGCTCCAGCTCGCCCGCCAGGTACTGGCGCTCAAACTCCTTGTTCTCGCCGACATAGCTCGAAATCATTTTTTTGATCTGCCGCGTTTCCAGCAGTTTGCCCAGGCCGAAGCCGTCAACGCCGGCATTGTTCGAGATCACCGTGAGGTTTTTCACCTGGCTGTCGCGCAAGGCCTCGATCAGCGCCTCGGGAATGCCGCACAGGCCGAAACCGCCGACGGCCATCAACTGGCCGTCCTTGACGACGCCCTTGAGGGCCTCTGCGGCGGAAGGGAAAAGTTTTTTCACAAATAGTCTCCTTGAGTCGTGACGCTGGCAGGTGCCATCAGCAATCCATTACGATACTACTTATCAAGTTAGGTAGTTTTCCGTAAAGGTAAGTACTGTGGAAGTCGATTACCAGCTCGCATTCGATCTGGCACCGGTGGGACTGGTGCTGTCCCGCAACCGCTCCATTGTGGACTGCAACCGGCATTTGTGCGAGATGTTCGGTGCCACGCGCGAGCAGCTGGCCGGCCAGTCGTTCATGATTCTTTATCCCAGCGCGGACGAGTACGAGCGCATAGGCGCACGCATGATTCCCATCCTGAACGCCAAGGGCCTCTATTCCGACGACCGCATCATGAAGCGCGTGGATGGCCGCAACAAGGGTGAAACCTTCTGGTGCCACGTGACGGGTCGGGCGCTCAATCGCAGCGCACCGCATGAAGCCGGCATCTGGACGTTCGAGGACCTGAGCTCGCGCCGTCCTGTCACGGCTGAGCTCACTGCGCGTGAACGCGAAGTGGCCGCCCACCTGATGGACGGCATGACCTCCAAGGAAATCGGCCGCGCGCTGGTGATCAGCCACCGCACCGTCGAAATTTACCGGGCCCGCCTGATGCGMAAATACAAGGCSTCSACCACGGCCGACCTGGTGCACCGGCTCATGGCCGGCTCGTGACCGGCCCATCCTCAGCGCCCGGTTTGCTACGTTTTATATAGCACCTTGCGCTCGTCAATAAAGGGCTGCAGGCTTTTTCGATTAGATCATTGACGCTTTGATGCCGGCGAGCGCCGGCACAGCCGCTTCAGTCCCCAGCCGGTCAAACGGCAAAGCCTGTTTCACCAGGATCACCGTGCACGGCGCTGCCATGGCGACCTTGATCGGCACCGTCGCCAGCAGGCGCTGCATCTGCAGGCCATGCGTTGCCGCGCCCATCACGATCATGCTGACGTGATTGCCCTGGGCATAGTGCAACAGCGCCTGGGCAACATCGCCCGACTCGATGACATGAAAAGACACCACCTGGCTGCTCAGGTTCAGAGGCTGCGCCCACTGGCCTAACATGCCCAGGTAGCGCCGGTGCACGGTGGTTTCACTCGTCTGCGTATCGTGGCCCGGGGTTGCCTTCGGATCAATCACCGTCACGCAGGCCAGCCGTGCCCGCGGTGTCGTGCCCAGCACCCGCATCACGGCACGCCGCAAAGAATAGAGCGTGGCATCGCTCACGTCCAGGTAAGGCACAGCCACCATGATGATGGGCGCCGCATCAATCTGCCGGGAAGGCAGCGGGCTGGGTTGGTAGTCTCTTCCCGCCGCGCGCAGCCACCGCTTGAAGTGTGCCCAATATCCCGTGGGTTGCAGGCGCCGCCCAAGGGTGGTCACGGCGATCTGTGCCGGGTCGGACAGGTCCAGCGCCAGGTGCGCCGCTGACGCAT
>NZ_JBFUBD010000177.1:0-5607 GCF_056405935.1 Polaromonas sp. P1_E3 | reverse complement strand
GCTCTGGTTCAAGCTGCCGCGGGATGACCTCAGGCTGCATGTCATTGAGGCCGATGCGGCGCAGGAAATCAAAAAGCCCGTGCACCAGGGAACGGTGGACTTGCTGCATGTCGACCTGTATGACCACGAAGCGGCGGCGCCTGTGCTGGACAGCGCGGATTTTTACGAGGACTGCCGGGGGCTTCTTGCGGAAGACGGCGTGATGACCGTGAACCTTTTTGGCCGTGACTCCAGTTACGTGCAGTCGCTGACAAAAATCGCGGAAGCGTTTGGGCCCGAGGCGGTCTGGGCGTTTCGGCCCACGCGTGAGGGCAATACTGTGGTGCTGGCCCAACGCGATCCGACCCGTCCCGAACGGGCTGACCTTCTGCAGCAAGCCGGCGTCATCGAGTCGCGCTGGGATTTGCCCGCCAAAAAATGGTTGCGGCTCTTCGCGCCAGTGGCTTAGCGATGCGTCGGCGCAGGTGGTAAAGACCGCTGCGGATGGGGTACAGTGCGACCCATGAGCGCCGTGACGCACCCCAAACACTCCAAAGACCCGCACGCTAAAAAGACCCACGCCGGGCCGCTGGACTGGCGCATGCTGGTTGAATGGCTTAGCGAAGATGGTGTGATCAGCGCTACCGAAGCGCAGCGGACGATTGCGCGTTGCTCGCAGGTGCAAAGCGCGCAGCCGCCGCTGACCCGCCTTGCCAGCGTCGGCATGACACGTCTGGCGGATGGCAAACCCCTGGACATGGAAACCATCACGCAGTGGCTGGCCGGACGGGCTGGCCTTGCTTACCTGCGGATTGATCCGCTCAAGGTGGATGTGGGCAAGGTGGCGGACACCATGTCTGCCATGTATGCCGAGCGCCACAAGGTTTTGCCGGTGCAGGTGACGTCCAGCGAAGTGGTCATTGCCACTTCCGAGCCGTTCATCACCGACTGGGTGCAGGAAGTCGAACGGCAGGCCAAGCGCAGCGTGCGGCTGGTCGTCGCGAGTCCGCTGGAAATCACCAAGTTCACCGCCGAGTTTTTTGCGCTGGCCAAATCGGTCAAGGCCGCCACCAAGTCGGGTGGTAATTCAGGGTCTGCCAGCTTTGAGCAACTGGTCGAACTGAACAAAAGCAACAAGCAGCTGGACGCCAACGACCAGGGCGTGGTGCAGGTGGTGGACTGGCTCTGGCAATATGCGTTCGACCAGCGCGCCAGCGATATCCATCTGGAGCCGCGTCGCGAGCAGGGCGTGATCCGTTTTCGCATCGACGGTGTGTTGCATCCGGTTTACCAGTTGCCGATGGGCGTGCATAACGCCATGACCGCCCGCATCAAGCTGCTGGGCCGCATGGACGTGGTGGAAAAGCGCCGCCCGCAGGACGGCCGGATCAAGACCCGCAATCCGCGCGGCGACGAAATTGAAATGCGGCTGTCGACCCTGCCTACCGCGTTTGGCGAAAAAATGGTGATGCGGATTTTTGACCCGGACACCACCGTCAAGGACCTGGACGGGCTGGGGTTTTCCCAGCACGACGCCGAGCGCTGGGAGCAACTGGTCAAGYGGCCCTACGGCATTGTCCTGGTCACCGGCCCCACTGGTTCCGGCAAGACCACCACCTTGTATTCGACCCTCAAGCGGCTTGCGACTGAAGAGGTCAACGTCAGCACGATTGAGGACCCGATCGAAATGATCGAGGCCTCCTTTAACCAGACGCAGGTCCAGGCGCATCTGGACTTTGATTTTCCCGAAGGGCTGCGCGCGTTGATGCGGCAGGATCCGGACATCATCATGGTGGGCGAAATCCGCGATCTGCAGACGGCTGAGATGGCCGTGCAGGCGGCGCTGACCGGCCACCTGGTTTTCAGCACGCTGCACACCAATGACGCCCCGTCCGCGGTGTCCCGCCTGATGGAGYTCGGTGTTCCTTCCTACCTGATCAATGCCACATTACTGGGTGTGCTGGCCCAGCGGTTGGTACGTACCCTGTGCAGCAATTGCCGCCAGCCTGACGAAGCCGCCTCACGAGAAACGCTCGCCGATCTGGTCAAACCCTGGCAGATCAGCGGCGGTTACCGGCCGTACAAGCCGGTGGGCTGTGTGGATTGCCGGATGACCGGATTTCGCGGGCGCATGGGGCTTTATGAGCTGCTGACCGTCACGGAAGGCTTCAAGGAAAAAGTCTCGAAAGAGCCCAATATCGATGCGTTGCGCCGCCAGGCGGTCAGCGAAGGCATGCGCCCGCTTCGGCTGGCCGGCGCGCTGAAGGTGGCAGAAGGCCTGACAACCATCGAGGAAATTCTGGCCTCCACCCCGCCTTTGTCCTGAGAGACCGCGATCCAGTTCCGGTACTGCGGGTTTTCACAGGGCATGGCCTCAATGTAAGCAAGAGGTAAGCCAAAAGATTGCGAAAGGTAAGTGAAAGCCACATGGCGGGGGCTGGGCGATTGAATGCACAATCCACCGATTCTTTCTTTTATATGTATTGAGGAGACAGCCGTGAATATCAAGAGTCAGAAAGACTTTTTCTCCGGCCTCATGTTCATGGGCGTCGGTGTGGCGTTTGCATGGGGGGCTACCACCTACAACGTGGGTGAAGGCGCGCGCATGGGACCGGGGTACTTCCCCCTCATGCTGGGTATTTTGATGGCTGTTCTGGGTGCCGCAATCACCTTCAAGGCGCTGGTGGTGGAAACCGTGGGCGGGGACAAGATCGGCAAGTGGGCCTGGAAGCCCCTCATCTTCATCATCCTGGCCAATCTGGTCTTTGGCATTTTGCTGGCCGGGTTGCCGAGCATCAAGATCCCGGCCATGGGCATGATCGTGGCGATCTATGCATTGACCTTCATTTCCAGCATGGCGGAAGAGGGCTGGAAAGTCAAAAACACCTTCATTCTTGCGACGGTGCTGGCCATCGGCAGCTACCTCGCTTTCGTCGTCCTGCTCAAGTTGCAGTTCCCGGTCTGGCCATTCTTTATCGGCTAAGGAGAATAAAAAATGGAATTGCTAAATCATTTGTCGATCGGTTTTGGCGTGGCATTCACGCCGATCAATCTGTTGTATTGCCTGATCGGCTGTATTCTGGGTACCCTGATTGGTGTGTTGCCCGGCATCGGTCCCGTGGCCACCATCGCCATGCTGTTGCCGGCAACCTACGCGTTGCCGCCGGTGTCCGCGCTGATCATGCTGGCCGGCATCTATTACGGCGCCCAGTACGGTGGCTCGACCACCGCCATCCTGGTGAATCTGCCAGGGGAATCCTCTTCGGTGGTGACCTGTATTGACGGGTACCAGATGGCAAGAAAAGGCCGCGCCGGGCCTGCACTTGCCGCGGCAGGCCTGGGCTCTTTCTTTGCCGGTTGCGTGGGCACCTTGATCCTGGCCGCATTTGCGCCGCCTTTGACTGAACTGGCTTTCAAGTTCGGCCCTGCTGAATATTTTGCCCTGATGGTTCTGGGCCTGATCGGCGCTGTGGTACTGGCTTCGGGTTCGCTGCTCAAGGCAATTGCCATGATCGTGCTGGGTCTGCTGCTGGGCCTGGTGGGCACCGATGTGAACTCCGGCGTTGCCCGTTTCAGCTTCGACATTCCCGAACTGACCGACGGCATCGGCTTCGTGACCATCGCCATGGGTGTGTTCGGTTACGGCGAAATCATCAGCAACCTGGCGCAGCCCGAGCATGAGCGCGAGGTTTTCACCGCCAAGGTCTCGGGCCTGTTCCCGACGAAGGAAGACTTCAAGAACATGGCACCCGCCGTGCTGCGCGGCACCTTCCTGGGTTCAGCGCTGGGTATCCTTCCCGGCGGCGGCGCCCTGCTGGCTGCTTTCGCCGGCTATGCGCTCGAGAAGAAGATCAAGATGAAGCCGGGCGAAGTACCTTTTGGCCAGGGCAACATCCGCGGCGTGGCCGCSCCTGAGTCGGCSAACAATGCCGGCGCGCAGACRTCCTTCATCCCGTTGCTCACTTTGGGTATTCCACCCAACGCCGTGATGGCMCTGATGGTGGGCGCCATGACGATCCACAACATCCAGCCCGGCCCGCAGGTGATGACCAGCAACCCCGAACTGTTCTGGGGCCTGATTGCCTCSATGTGGATCGGCAACGCGATGCTCGTGATCCTGAACCTGCCGTTGATCGGCATGTGGATCAAGCTGCTGACCGTGCCCTACCGCTACCTGTTCCCGGCTATCGTGCTGTTCTGTGCGATTGGCGTGTACTCCACCAACAACAACACCTTCGACATCTGGATGGTGGGTATTTTTGGTGTGATCGGTTACCTGTTCGTCAAGCTGGGCTGCGAACCCGCCCCCTTGCTGCTGGGCTTCATCCTGGGCCCCATGATGGAGGAGAACCTGCGCCGGGCCTTGCTGCTCTCGCGCGGCGACTGGAGCGTGTTTGTAACCCGTCCCCTCTCGGCGGGACTGCTGGGAGCCGCCGTGCTGCTGCTGGTCATTGTGCTGCTGCCAAGCATCAAGAACAAGCGGGAAGAAGCCTTCGTCGAAGCCGACTGAGCTGCGTGAAGCGCTACGGAAAAGGCACCTTCGGGTGCCTTTTGTTTTGCCTGTTTGCTACATAGTCGGTCTCCAAAACCGTTGCACAATGGCCAGATGAAACGTAGACATATTATTTCCCTGGCTGCGGCTTCTGCCGTGACTCTCGCGGGTCCCGCCATGGCCCAGAACTATCCGTCCAAACCCATTCGCATGATCGTGCCCTTTCCGGCGGGCGGCGCGACGGACATCCTGGCGCGGGCCCTGTCGCAAAAGCTGGGCGAGAAAATCGGCCAGACCGTCGTGGTTGAAAACCGGCCGGGCGCCGGCGGCACGATCGGGGCAGACGCGGCGTCCAAATCGGCACCGGACGGCTACACGCTGCTGCTGGCCACATCCAGCACCCACAGTATCGGGCCGGCCATCAACCCGCGGATTCCCTACAACGCAGAAACCGACTTCACGCCGATTGCCTATGTGGCCAGTTCGCCCAACGTGGTGCTGGTGCCCAACACCTCGCCGGCAAAAACCATGCGTGAGTTCATCGACCATGCGCGCAAAAATCCCGGGCGCCTGAACTATGCGTCCAGCGGCAACGGCACCATCATCCACCTGACCAGCGAGTACTTCAAGGCGCAATCAGGAACCTTCATCCTGCATATCCCCTATCGCGGCACGGCGCTGGCCATGCCGGACCTGATCAGCGGCAAGATCGACGTGCTCTTCGACTCTTTCGTCACCGGCATGCCGCACGTGAAAGACGGGAAGCTGCGGGTCCTTGCGGTCACCAGTCTCAAACGCACGGCGCTCGCGCCCGATCTGCCTGCGGTGGCGGAGACCTTGCCGGGGTTTGAGTCGGTGACCTGGTTCGGGGTTTACGGCCCGAAAGGCATGCCGCCGGACTTGGCAGGCAAGGTCAACCAGGCCGTGAATGCGGCCCTGGCCGATGCCGACGTGAAAGACCGCTTCGCCAGGCTGGGGGCTGAACCCACGGGAGGCACGCCGCAGGCCTTTGCGGCCATGGTGAAAACAGACACGGCCAAGTGGAAGAAAATCATCGTCGAGCGGAAAATCAGCGCGGATTGACGCCCTCCACCGCATTGCGGTGCCTGCTGCGACGAGGCCCATCAGTTTTACTT
>NZ_JBFUBD010000176.1:0-5645 GCF_056405935.1 Polaromonas sp. P1_E3 | reverse complement strand
GAACCGACGGCAGCCCCGAACAACGGGCCCGCGACAACGATTCGCGCGCGATCCTTGAGGCCGAACTGAAAAAGGCTGAGGCCAAGCTGGCAGAGCAGCAAAAAGAATTCAACAACGGCGAACCTGAAAAACAGGGGATTGAGGGGCGCAACTATCAGCGCTACCTGGACCRCGTGGCAGAGATGAAAGAAAACATTGCCCGTAACCAGAGCGACATTGCCGGCCTCAAGCGTGAAATTTCCCGCCTGCCTGGACCGCCTTCCTCTCCCGTTCCCAATTAAACCAACGCCACCAGCCGCAGCAGGCCGGCTTCTGGAGGAAAATGGATGGCTTGAACAAGCCATCCATCCGCGCCGCTTTATCGTCCGTCCCGGTCACGGGGCTTCCTCCCCGCTTTCAGGCGTTTGACCTGCTGGCCACGCTGGTGGCTGTGGTGCGTACCAACGGCACCGTGGTGTTTGCCAATGCCGCGCTGGAAGATGCGCTGGGCACGTCCCGGCGGACCATCGAAGGTTCTCAGCTACCCGATTGCTTTACCGAGCCGCACATCCTGCAAAATGCGCTGGAAGGTGCAGGCAGCAATGAATTTGCCGCCTTGCGCTACGACGCCTGGCTCAGGCGCCTGAACCACGAGCCTCTGCCCGTTCATGTGGTGGTGGCGCAAACCGACACGCCCGGCGAGGCGATTGTGGAGCTGCTGCCGCTGGAGCAGCAAGCCAAGCAGGAGCGCGAAGAGCGCCTGATCGACCAGGCGCAGGCCAACAAGGAGCTGATCCGCAACCTGGCCCACGAGATCAAAAATCCATTGGGCGGCATTCGCGGGGCGGCCCAGCTGCTGCAGATGGAAATCGGCAAGGACCTGACCGAATACACCCAGGTCATCATCCATGAGGCGGACCGGTTGCAGACGCTGGTCGACCGCCTGCTGGCGCCGCATCGACGTCCCCACCTGGTGGGCGATGTCAATATTCACGAGGTGTGTGAGCGCGTGCGCTCACTGATCCTGGCGGAGTTTCCCAGAGGGTTGAAGGTCACGCGCGACTACGACATCTCGATTCCTGATTTCCGCGGAGACCGCGAACAACTGATACAGGCGGTACTGAACATCGCACACAACGCCGCGCAGGCCCTTGCGGAACGGGTGGCGGCAGGCAATGCGCACATCACTTTCAGGACAAGAATCGCCAGGCAGGTAACTTTTGGCAAGCAGCGCTATCGCTTGGCATTGGAATTGCATGTTATCGACAATGGACCGGGTGTGCCGGACTCCATCAAAGACCGCATCTTCTATCCGCTGGTATCCGGGCGGGAAGGTGGTTCGGGGCTGGGGCTGACGTTGGCGCAAACCTTTGTTCAGCAACACCACGGTTTGATTGAGTGCGACAGTGTGCCGGGCCGTACAGATTTCAAGCTGCTGATACCGCTGCCTTGAAATGTGTCCAGCCATGATTGATACATAACGCGATCGTGCAGAGTGCTCCAGAACGCCCTGCATTGAAAGCACGAAAAAAGGGACTGCACTACATGAAACCGATCTGGATCGTTGATGATGACCAGTCCATCCGGTTTGTTCTGGAAAAGGCCCTGCTCCGCGAGGACCTTCCTACGCGCAGTTTCACCAATCCCCGCGAAGTCCTTGCCGCCCTGGAAAATGCGACAGAGGACGAGGGGCCGCAAATTCTCGTAAGCGACATCCGCATGCCGGGAGGCTCAGGGCTCGACCTGCTCGAAAAGGTCAAGGAAAAGCTCCCCGGCCTGCCGGTCATCATCATGACAGCCTTCTCGGACCTCGATAGCGCCGTGTCCGCCTTCCAGGGCGGTGCCTTCGAATACCTGCCCAAGCCGTTTGATCTGCCCAAAGCGGTCGAACTCATTCGCCGCGCCGTAGAAGAAAGCCAGCGCGAAGAAGTTGCTGAAGAGCGCATGGCCTCCGCGCCCGAAATGCTGGGCCAGGCACCTGCCATGCAGGACGTGTTCCGCGCCATCGGGCGCTTGAGCCAGAGCATGGTGACTGTGATGATCACCGGAGAGTCCGGTTCAGGCAAAGAATTGGTGGCGCGTGCGCTGCACAAGCATTCGCCGCGCGCCAACGGGCCATTTGTGGCCATCAATACCGCGGCCATTCCCAAGGATTTGCTGGAAAGCGAACTGTTCGGCCATGAGCGCGGCGCCTTCACAGGTGCGCAAACCATGCGGCGCGGCCGCTTCGAACAGGCCGAAGGCGGCACGCTTTTCCTCGATGAAATCGGCGACATGCCGTTTGATTTGCAGACGCGCTTGCTGCGCGTGCTGAGCGACGGCCACTTCTACCGCGTCGGCGGGCACAACGCCGTCAAGGCCAATGTGCGCGTGATCGCCGCCACCCACCAGGACCTGGAGCAGCGCGTCAAAGAAGGCGGCTTCCGCGAAGATCTGTTCCACCGCCTCAATGTGATCCGCCTGCGCCTGCCCGCGCTGCGTGAGCGGCGCGAAGACGTCTTCATGCTGACGCGGCACTTCCTGCAGCAAAGTGCCAAGCAGCTCGGCGTGGAGCCCAAGCGGATCTCCGACACGGCCCTGCAGCAGCTCAGCAATTTTGGTTTTCCCGGCAACGTGCGCCAGCTTGAAAACATTTGCCACTGGCTGACGGTCATGGCGCCGGCGCAGGTCATCGAGCCCAAGGATCTTCCTCCTGAAGTGTTGGGCATTCTTCCCGAATCGGGTAGAGCGTCTGTTTCGGCTGAGAAGGCTCCGCTGGCCAAGGTGGATTGGGCGGCGGGCACAGCGGATAAGGCATTGGCCGGCCATGGGACTGAAGCGTCCGCACCCGTCCCGCCGGCCTCCGGTTCCGATCAAAGCTGGGAAAGTGGTCTTGAAGCGGAGGCGCTGGCCCTGCTGGCGACAGGTCGCAGCGACGTGTGGGATGTGCTGACCCGGCGTTTTGAATCCAAGCTGATCCAGACCGCACTGGTCAATACACGCGGGCGCCGCATTGAGGCAGCTCAAAAGCTGGGCATAGGCCGCAACACCATCACGCGCAAGATCCAGGAACTCAATCTGGAGTGAGTGTGGCCCCCACGGTGGATGTGGCCCCCACGGTCGCTCACATCGTGTAGCTCCCTGCCCCCCGAGGGGGCCGCTGCGCCTGCGGTCTGGCAAAGCCASTCCCGCGGCCCCGGCTGGGTTGAGAGTTCTTTGGGCGCGACCAATGGTGAGGGGTATTTCACCAGCAGGGGCCGCGGGTCGGCTTCGCCGGCCCCAGGCGCCGCCCCCCTGAGGGGGGAGCAGGCTACACGCAGTGAGCCTGAAAGGGGGTGAGCCTATTGAGCTGAGCCTGGACGGGGTCAGCCGATTTCCACAGTGACCGGCGCGTGGTCGCTGGGCTTTTCCCATTTGCGCGGTACGCGGTCAATGGCGCAGCCTTTGACCTGCGGCTTCAGGGCGTCGCTGACCAGGATGTGGTCGATGCGCAGGCCGCGGTTCTTCTGGTAACCGAGCATGCGGTAGTCCCACCACGAAAAGCTTTTGGGCGGCTGCTCGAACATGCGGAAACTGTCGGTCAGGCCCAGCGCCACCAGCTGGCGGAAATGCTCACGCTCTTCCTTCGTGTGGTGAATGGTGTCGCGCAAGCCCTCCGGGTCGAACGAATCCTGGTCTTCCGGCGCGATGTTGAAGTCGCCCAGCAACACCAGTTGTGGGTGGGCTGCCATCTCGGCGCGCACATAAGCCTGCAGGCCGCCCAGCCAGCGCATCTTGTAGGCGAACTTTTCGCTGCCTGGCTCCTGCCCATTGACGAAATAGCCGTTCAGCACCCGGATGGGCCCCGCGGGGCCGTCCACCGTGGCGGCAATCACGCGTGAATGCTCGTCTTCAAAACCGACAATGTTTTTCACCACGTCACGCAGCGGCGTGCGCGACAGGATCGCCACACCGTTGTAGGTTTTCTGGCCGAAAGCGGCGGCTTCATAGCCGGCGGCCTTGAGCGCCTCCAGCGGAAACTTGTCGTCCGTCATCTTGAGCTCTTGCAGGCACAACACATCGACGGGATTGGCCGCGAGCCAGTTCAGCACATGCGCAAGCCGCGCGGTCAGGGAATTGACGTTCCAGGTGGAAATTTTCATGATTTAGTGCTCCAGCCCAATACGGACGTGCGCCACCAGCTATCAAATATGTAGCAAGGCAAATACGCCGATCACCAGCCCCACGCCGGCCACGGCGAACATGCCGTATTCGAGCCACTTCTTGCGGGTCAGCAACGCGATGGCCGCCAGGGCAATGGCGACCTGCAGCACGGTGGTGGCCTGTGCCCAGCGGTGGTGCTGGTGCATCTGTTCGTCGGACGATGTGTTCCAGGTGGCAGCTTCGGCCTCCAGCTTGTCGGCAACCACCTTGATCTCGTTCTTTTCTTTTTCGTAGCGGTCTATCTTGCCCTGGTAGCCGGCTTTTTTGTCCTCAGGTGCCAGGTCGCGGGCGAGTTCTGCCAGCGACTGCTTGGTGCTTTTTGACTGAAAGTAATTCCACTGGTTGGAGGCTTCCGTCTTCTTGATGGCGGCATTGTTTTTATACAGGCCCGCATTGGCCTGCGTGGCCCCTCCCATATAGGCAAAGATGGCGCCTATGGTCGCAATGATGGCCGTGATGACGGCAATCTGCGCGATCATGCCGCCGTTGTCGTGACCGCCATGACCCCCTTGTGCCGCATGCTCGAGCTCATGGTCGTGGGGCCCGTGTACGTGAAATCCGCCTCCTGACATAGCAATTCCCTCTATCTGATCAACGTGATGTTGTGGTTGTGGATGATTATTTTTCGTACGGGATGAGGCTGAACTTCATCCCGTTGGCTGCCACGTGGTTTTCACTCGCGGGCTGAGTTCCGGCTGCGCCATTGTTCGGATGGTAGCGCAACAGGTTGCACCGGCCCCAGGTGTCCGCTTACCGAGCTACGGGCTAACTGGTCCCGCTACCCGGCGGCAGCTATGACAGCTATGTGCGTGTCAACGTCACAAAACTGAAGGTCAGGCCCTTGGCAGATACATGCATGGTTCGCGCAGTTTCCCGCCACGCGGGCCCGAGGGTAGGGGCGTAGGCATCGCCTTCAAAATCCTGGGCGATTTCGGTGACTTCGGCCCGCACCGCGAGAGGTTCTGCCTGCGCGTAAATCTGGGCTCCGCCAATGACCCAGATATCCGGCACTTCGCCCGCCTGCAACAAGGCTTTTTCGAGACTTTCCGCGCGGGTCGCACCCTCAGCGTACCAGTCCTTGTTGCGTGTGATCACGATGTTGGTCCGCCCTGGCAGCGGCCGGAACCTGGCCGGTAGCGAGTCCCAGGTCTTGCGGCCCATGATGACCGGACAGCCATGGGTAAGTTGCCTGAAATGCGCCATGTCTTCCGGCAGATGCCAGGGCATGACCCCGTCGCGGCCAATGACGCCGTTGGCCGCCCTCGCATAGATCAGGTTGATGCGTGCCACGTTAAACCGTCGCCTTCATACCGCCACGGGTGCCTTGATGGCATCGTGGTGCTGGTAGTCCAGAAACTCGAAGTCTTCGAACTGGTAGTCAAAGATGGATTCGGGCTTGCGTTTGATCTGTAGCGTGGGGTAGGGGAAGGGCTGGCGGCTCAGCTGCAATGCAACTTGCTCGTGGTGGTTGCTGTAGATGTGGC
>NZ_JBFUBD010000175.1:0-5654 GCF_056405935.1 Polaromonas sp. P1_E3 | reverse complement strand
GGTATGCGGGCAAGTACGGCTCCGATCCCAATGCGCTTTTCATGGGCGACAGCAACCTGGTCGGCGCAGTGGCTTTGCAAAAACCAGCCGTGGACCTGACCCGGCTCCGCCCGGTGGCCCGCCTGACCAGCGACTACCTGGTGGTGGTGGTCGCCGGCAACTCGCCCATCAAGACCGTCAACGAACTGGCAGAGCGCCTGCGCACCAGCCCCAGGCTGACGCCCATGGCGATTGGGTCCGTCGGAGGAGCGGACCACGTGTTCGCCGGCCTGCTGGCCAAGTCGGCCGGTAGCCGCCCTGAAGACCCGGTGTACCTGCCCTTTGCCCGCAATTTTGAATTGGTGGATGCGGTATTGACCGGCAAGGCGGTGGCCGGCGTTTCCGGATACGGCACTTTCAGCGCAGAACTGGCGAGCGGCAAACTGCGCGCCGTGGGTGTGTCATCCAAGAAGACCAGCTACGGTGTGCGGTCCGTGCGGGAGCAGGGGCTGGACCYGGACATGGCGAACTGGCGGGCCGTCTTCACCGGCCAGGGCGTCACGCCCGCGCGCCAGTCGGAGATGGTTGAAGGCATCAAGGCGTCGCTGGCCTATGAGCTGTGGAAAAAAACGCTCAAGGAAAGTTATTGGGAGCAGTCCTGGCTGTCCGGGGCTGACCTCACCAACTTTATCGACTTTGATACCAAGACCACGCAGCTGATGATGCAGCTGCTCAAGCTCAAGGCTTGATAGCCACCGCAAGGGATATGGCTTATTGGTTGGCGCCCAGGGCCCGCGCGCGCTGGCGTGTGCTGGCCAATTCCGCGGTGTCWGCACCGGCTACCGGCCAGCCTGAAAGATGCTGCTGCGCCAGCTCGGCAAGCCCCGCAAGCCATTCATGGCTGTCGTTCAGGCAGGGGATGTAGCTGAACTCCTTGCCGCCCGCATGCAGGAAAGCCTCGCGGGCTTCCATGTTGATTTCCTCCAGCGTTTCGAGGCAGTCGCCGGTAAAACCGGGGCAAATCACATCGACCCGCCCGACACCTGCCTTTGCCAGGGCCACCAGTGTGGGCTCGGTGTACGGCTCAAGCCATTTGGCCTTGCCAAAGCGCGACTGGAAGGTGACCTTGTACTGCGTGGGCTGTAACCCCAGCTGGGTGGCCAGCAGCCGGGCGGTTTTATGGCATTCACAGTGATACGGGTCGCCCAGCTTCAACGTGCGCTCGGGCACCCCGTGAAAGCTCATGACCAGCTGCTCGCCGCGGCCGGCGGTGCGCCAGTGTTCGCGCACGCGTGCCGCCAGCGCGCTGATATAGCCGGGATGATCGTGGTAGTGGTTGACAAAGCGGAACTCGGGGATGCGGCGGATGCGCGCCGCCCAGGCGTAGACCGCATCAAAAACGCTGGCCGTGGTGGTGCCGCTGTATTGCGGATAGGCCGGCAGGATGAGAACGCGCGTGACGCCGTCAGCCTTGAGCTGGTCAAGCTGCGAGGCGATGGATGGATGGCCGTAACGCATGGCGTAACGCACCTCGACGGGCAGTCCGCGCACTGCCAGGTAACCGCGCAGCATGACGGCCTGCTTTTGCGTCCACACCCGCAGCGGCGAGCCTTCTTTCATCCAGATGCTGGCGTATTTGGCTGCGGACTTTTTGGGCCGCACGCGCAGGATGATTCCGTGCAGGATTAGCCACCAGAGCACTCTGGGGATTTCAACCACGCGCGGGTCGCTTAAAAACTCCGCGAGGTAGCGGCGCAATGCCGGTGCCGTCGCTTCATCGGGCGTACCCAGGTTGCAGAGCAGGACGGCCGTGCCGCAGGCCGTGGGCGTGGCCGGCGCTGCACCGTGCGTGAAGGGGGGCTCGGGGTTGAACGGCGTGATGATTTGCGAGCGAAAAGACATGGGTTATTCTCGCCTATCCCATTGACGCTGCCTATGCTTGACCTGTCCACCATAAAAGCCATCACACTTGACCTCGATGACACCCTGTGGCCCATCTGGCCTGCCATTGAAAGGGCCGAGAAAGCACTGGACGACTGGCTCAGCCAGCATGCACCGATGACCGCGGCGCTGTTTTCCAATCCGGCGGCGCGCCATGAGATCCGGGAGCACGTCACACGCTCGCGCCCGGAGCTCAAATACAACCTGAGTGCGATACGCCGGGAGGCGATACGGGTGGCGCTGTACCGCTCCGGCGAAGACCCGTTGCTGGCGGAAGCCGCGTTCAACGTCTTCTTTGAAGAGCGCAACCGGGTCACCTTGTTTGAAGACGCGGTGCTGGCGCTGGAATTCCTGTCCGGGCGTTACCCGCTGGTGGCGGTTTCCAACGGCAACGCGGACGTCGAACGAATCGGTATAGGCCGGTATTTCAGGGCGGCCATCAGCGCCCAGCAGTTCGGTGTGGGCAAGCCCGACCCGCGCATTTTTCATGCGGCAGCTGGGGCCGTGGAGGTACTACCCCAAGAAGTATTGCATGTGGGTGACGACGCCACGCTGGACGTGCTGGGCGCGCTTAATTGCGGCATGCAGACGGTGTGGGTGAATCGCTCCGACCAGATGTGGGCGCACCCCGCGGTGCCGCACGAAACGGTGACCACGCTGACCGAGCTGTGCGATTTGTTCCCGCGGTGAACGGCTGACTTTCAGGAGGCGCTTGGGATGACACTCAAAATCTACGGCACAGCGGCTTCGCGTGCCGCGCGGCCCCTGTGGGCGGCGCAGGAGATGGGCTTGGCCTATGAGCACATTGCGCTGCCTTACGTGGGCGGTGCCACGCGCACACCGGAATTTCTCGCCATCAACCCAAACGGCCGCATCCCGGTGGTGGATGACGATGGGGTGCTGGTCTGGGAGTCCATGGCGTGTGTGCTTTACCTGGCCGAGCGGTTCAAAACCACTGATGCGCCGGGCCTTGCGGCGCAGAACCCCGCGGAGCAGGCCGACATCCTGCGCTGGAGTTTCTGGGTGGTGACCGAATGCGAAAAAGACGCCCTGGCATTCCTGATGCACCGCATCATGATGCCGGCCGAGCGCCGCAAGCTCCAACTGGCCGATGACGCCGAGCGGCATTTGCTGGGCCCGCTGCGGGTGCTGGACCAGCACCTGCAATCGCGCAGCTGGCTGGCCGGTGACCGCTTTACCGCGGCCGATGTCTGCGTGGCGTCCGTCCTGGCGTGGATTCAGGGCGCTGCCGGCCTGATGGCGCAATGCCCGGCAGTGGACGAGTGGCTCAAGCGCTGTCTTGCGCGTCCGGCGTACCGCGCTGTGCGCTTGATGGCGAAAAGTGCCTGAAACCCTTGATGGCCGTGCGCAAGAAGCTATTTAATTGATAGCAATATGCGGCAAGATGACAGCCATGATCTCAAGGCACAGACGTGCTGTGGCAGATCAATGCAGGCGCTGCGCTGCTTCSAGCCCCGAGCGCACGGCGCCCTCCAGCGTRGCYGGATAGGGCCCGGCGATGTAGTCGCCRCAGGCRTAAAGRCCKGGTGCYACRTCGRCGGCCGGRCGCWGCARGCCYGGCGTGCAGGCAAAAGTCGCGCGCTTTTCCACGATGGTTTGCACYACCTGCAASGTGTCCAGGCCCAACTGCTTTGCCGCCTGCGCCTGCACCTGCGCAGCCAGTGTCGCGGCATCGCCCGTGCTGGCGCTGATCACAAAAGCCAGCAGGCCGGCGGGCCCACCCAGTTGCCCACGGTCGAACACAAATTGCGCGGKTGCGGTTGCATCGGCGGGCAGGGCCAGCATGGGCTGCCCAAGGCGCACGCCTGCCGCCCAGGCGTAGACCGTGGTCAGTGCTTCGTGCTGAAGGCCTTTAACCTGCGCCAGCCACTCACCGGGCTGCA
Source organism: Polaromonas sp. P1_E3 (assembly GCF_056405935.1). Taxonomy (NCBI): domain Bacteria; kingdom Pseudomonadati; phylum Pseudomonadota; class Betaproteobacteria; order Burkholderiales; family Comamonadaceae; genus Polaromonas; species Polaromonas sp. P1_E3. Next base: position 1,830 of record NZ_JBFUBD010000175.1, on the reverse strand, counting down.
GGCCGCTGCCCTCCACCAGCCGCGCCGCTTCATGGGGTGGGCAGGCCAGCACCGTGCAGTCGAAGGCCGCGCTGATATCGGTGCTGACCACCCAGCTGGAACCTAAAGGCGCAATGGACTGCACGCGGGCGCCCAGCCGCACGGTGCTGCCCTGGGCCGCCAGCCAGCGCAGGGCTGCGTCGGGTAGCAGGGTGCTGAGGTCGGTGCGCGGCAACAAAAGGTTGGAGCCGCCGCTTTCCGAAAACAGCGAGTCATGCATCACGCGCAGGAAAACCTGGCCGCTGGCTCGTTCTGCGGGTGTGTTCAGCGCCGAGACGCAGAGGGGCTCGATCAATGAGGCCATGGCACCCGGTGACAGGCCGCGGCACAGGTCGGCCACCGACACACCGGGATCACACTTGAATTTCGCGAGCTGCCAGCCGGCGGCGACCTTGAGCATCGAGAGCTTGTCGGCCCAGGACCAGCCGCGCGCCAGGACGATGCCTGCCAGCGCATCGAGGGGGGCGGGCAGTTGCGGAAGCTTCAGGCCGCTGCCGTCCGGAAACCGCAGCGTCAGCGGCAGCCGCAGCAAGGAAGCTTCTGCGTCGACACCCAGGTCCTTCATCAGGCGCAGCGTTTCTGCATAAGCACCAATGAGGATGTGCTGGCCGTTGTCGAGCACGGCCGGCTTGCCTGCCACCGTGCCGCCAACGCGGCGCGCACGTCCGCCGGCGACACGCGTAGTTTCAAACAGCGTGGTCTGGTAGCCCAGCCGCGTGGCCTCCACAGCCGCAGCGCAGCCTGCCCAACCGGCACCGATCACGGCAACTCTCATGATCCGCACATGCGCTGCGCAATCGCCACAGGGACATGCCAGCAGGAGCCGCGGAACCGGCTTTGCCGGGCCGCAGGCGCAGCGGCCCCTGTCGTGATGAAAGGGGCAGGGAGAAGCCGCAGGCTACACGTAGTGAGCGACCGTGGGGGCTTCACTTCCAGCGTGGAAGCCATCAGACCACCTTGCCGAAGGCCTGGGTCTTCCACGCGAGCCAGAATTTGCGCAGCGGTGTGAGGCTGACGCGCTGGTGCAGCACCTGGTAGCCGTCGGCGGCGATTTCGCGCAGCAGGGTGCGGTAGATGCTGGCCATCATGAGGCCGGGCTTTTGGGCGCGGCGGTCGGCTTCGGGCAGCATGGCCAGCGCTTCATCGTAAAGCGCGAGTGCACGCTCGGTCTGGAATTTCATCAGCGCGCTAAAGCGGTCGGAGTACTGTCGCTTGAGGATTTCATGCGCCTTCACATCAAACTGCTGCAGCTCATTGACGGGCAGGTAGATGCGGCCGCGCATCGCGTCTTCGCCGACGTCGCGGATGATGTTGGTGAGCTGGAACGCCAGGCCGAGCTTGTGCGCGTAGGCGGTGGTGGCCTCCTGGGTCTGGCCGAAGATGCGTGCCGCCACTTCGCCCACGATGCCCGCGACGAGATGGCAGTACTGCCGCAGGCCGGGGAAGTCCAGGTAGCGGTTTTGCTCCAGGTCCATCTGGCAGCCATCAATGACGGCTTGCAGGTGGCGCGCTTCAATGCGATAAGTTGAAGCCAGCGGCATCAGCGCTTTCATCACCGGATGCGTCGGGTTGCCGGCATAGGCATTCAGCACCTCGCCGTGCCACCAGGCGAGCTTGGTGYGCGCCACACCGGGGTCGGTGACTTCGTCAACCACGTCATCGATCTCACGGCAAAAGGCGTAGAACGCGGTGATGGCGGCGCGCCGTTCCTTGGGCAAGAACAGGAAGGCGTAATAGAAACTGCTGCCGGATGCGGCGGCTTTTTGCTGGACATATTGCTCAGGCGTCATG
>NZ_JBFUBD010000174.1:0-10811 GCF_056405935.1 Polaromonas sp. P1_E3 | reverse complement strand
GGCGTGCAGAAGGCTGTCATGCCGCACGCATGCGCGAGCAACCCGGCGAGGTAGTGTTCGCCGGTTTCGGTCAGCGTGTACTGTGCGTGCGCGGGTGTGCTCCCCTCTGCGGGGCTTTGGCGTTTGAAGGCGTTGGCGCCGGTTTTCAGGTCTACCAGTGACTGGTGCAGGTGCCAGCCGCTGGACATGATGTTCGGAAAGGGCGGCCGGCACATGAAGGTGGCGTGATAGCCCGCGCGCCTTAAGGCTTGTTTGACGGCACTGCGAAACAGCACCATGTTGTCGGCGGCTGTCAGTGCATCGGTGGCTTCAAACACCGCCTCAACCTGGCTCGGCCCCAGTTCGATTTCCAGCGACAGCAGCGGCAGCCCCAGCGCCTGTGCCGTGCGCTGCACGATGCGAAGCGGCTCCTCGGCCATGTCCACCCATTGCTCTGACAGCAGGTGGTAACCGGGATGGATCATGTTCACCTCCGGCGRCAAGCCCGGCCAGTCGGCCAGCGCCGGGTCAAGTTGGGGAGCGCTGCCGCCTTCGGAAATCCGGTAAATGTGGAACTCGATCTCCAGCCCGCACTTCATGCTGTAGCCGGCTTCCGCCAGTTTTGCGAGTGCGCCTTGCAGTACCCGGCGCGTGTCGAGTTCTACCGGGYGGCCGTCGGGAAACCATGGCTGGCATTGCACCCAGCCGGTTTTTTCGGCCCAGGGCAATTCTTTCAAGCTTGCCGGGTCGKCCAGCAGCATCACATTGCCGCCAAATTCAAAACCCGGCAGTTCGTCGGCGCCGCCGGCTTCGAATACCTTGTACGCGGTGCGGTCGGCGGTGTCCTTGAGCAGCAATGTGCTCACCATGCCGACGCCGTCCGTCATGGCTTGTCCGRCAGCAGAGGCCACCAATGTCTTGCCGCGCAACATGCCATGCAGGTCGCACCAGGCAAAGCGCACCAGTTCCAGGCCGCGTGCCTCGATGCGCAGCGTCGCGTCAAGCAGTGCGGCCTGCCTGGCGGCGCCGTGCACGCCGCATTGCGCCGCAAAGCTGCTCATGGTTGAGTGACGGTGTTGGGTAAGTCGGAGGTGGACCTGGCGTCCAGCCACGGCGCACCCTCGCGTTTGGTGCGCGCGGTTTGCTGCCACCACGCGGCCCATTCACCGGCCGGTGCAATGCCGTCCACCGTATCGGGACCGGTGATTACCCTGGCCTGCGCGGGGTCGGCGATGCCGGGTGCGCCGCCGCCGTTTTGCACTGTCTCAATCGCCTTGAGCAGCACGCGCCGGTTGGCCATGATGACCTTGTCGGAAGTGCCGAGGTGCTCGCGCGTGCGGTCCTGAATGGCGCCCATGCTTTCCACGGCCCATTGGTCGTGCACATTGATGTCTTCTTCGCCCATGCCCAGGTAGGTGGTGCTCATCTGCTCTTCGGCGTTGAATCCCCAGTTGTTGTGGCGGCCAGCTTTGGGGATGTAATCGGGCAGGGCGATGAACTGCTGGCGCTGCGCGCGCATGCTCTCGCGGTCCAGCGGGGCGCCAAAGCTGGTGAAGAAGGTGTACCAGTAGGTGTTCGTGTCGTCTACCGGCACATGCATTTGGGTGATGGTCATGGTTTCCGACAGCGGAATCACAAAGGTGGCCGGGAAGATCGCGTTGGTCACGCGCACATGGGTGAGCTTGTCGGTCATGGCGCGCAGCGCGGTTAGCTGCATGCCCCAGGGCTTGCTTTCAAAGCTGATGTCGGGCTGGGCAAACTCGCGCATGATGCGCGTCATCGGCCACTGCTCGCCGTCCTTGGTGCCGGCGCTGGCGCTGCGAAACTGCTTGCCGGCCGGGTTCTGGCCGATTTCGTCGAGCGGGTCGTCCTGCAAAAAGCGATGCAGGAAAGAGGGGTGCGCCGGGTCGACGCCCACCTCAAAAGCCTGCAGCCAGTTGGCGTTCCACAAACCCTTGAAGGCAAAGCTGTGCGTGGCTGGCGCGGTAAAGCAGTCAAAAGCGGGGAAGGGCGGCGGTGTGCTGCCCTCGTCACCCAACCAGGCAAACAGCACGCCGGCTTTTTCAATCACGGGGTAGCTGCGCTGGCGTATGCGTTCGCACAGCTTGCTACCCGTGGGCTCGGCCGGGGTTTCCAGGCAGCGGCCGTCGGTGGCGAACTTCCAGCCGTGAAAAGGGCAGCGCAGGCCGCCGCCTTGCGCCGCGCTTTCGCGCCGGCCAAACGACAGGTCGGCGCCGCGGTGCGCGCAGTCGCGGTCCAGCAGGCCCCAGGCGCCGGAGGCGTCCTTGAACAGCACCAGATCCTGGCCGAACAGTTTGACCGCCTTGACCGGGCGGATCGCCATGCGAGGGTCCAGCGCCGGGTTGAACTCATCGACCAGCGCCGCGGGCTGCCAGTACTGGCGCAGCAGCTTGCCGCAGGGCGTGCCCGCGGTGATGCGGGTGAGCAGTTCGTTCTGTTCAGCATTCATGGAGACCTCAAAACGGTATACCGAAATTAAAATTCAGTGTACATTTTTGGGCATGAACTTGCAAGAAACCGTTTTGATGCAGTTGCGCGACCTGATACTGCGCGGCGAGTTTGAGCCCGGCCAGCGCCTGGCCGAGCAGCAACTGGCCGAGCGCCTGGGCGCCTCGCGTACACCGGTGCGGGCCGCACTGGTCACGCTGGAGCAGGAAGGCTTGGTCGAGGCCAATGACACCGGCAAATACCTGGTGCGCCAGTTCACCCCGCGCGAGGTGGCCGATGCCATTGCAGTGCGCGGTCACTTGGAGGGCATGGCGGCGCGCCTGGTAGCTGAGCACGGTGTGTCACGCCAGTTGCAACTCGACTTGCAGTCTTGCCTGGACGAGGGTGACCGCGCACTTACCGCCAACCCGCTGGGCTATGACAACTACGCGGCCTATGCGGCCATGAACGACCGCTTCCACGCGCTCATCCTGGAGGCCAGCGGTAACCGCGCGCTGCAGAGGGCCATTGAGCTCAACGACAAGCTGCCCTTCGCCTCGGCCTCCGCCATGTTGCCCATGCAGTCCACGCTGGAGCAGGACCGCGACTGGATGCACTACGCGCATCGCCAGCACCACATGCTGTTTGCAGCGCTCAAGGCTGGGGAGGGCGCGCGTGCGCAGGCGCTGGCGGTGGAGCACACCGAGGTCGCGCAAATGAATATGCGCATGGCGCTGCAGCGGCGCGCCGAAACCGAAAGCCTCATGCCGGGCTTGCGTCTGGTCGTCGGTGGCTAAGCCGCAGGCGCTTTATTAGCGTTCGCCCAGCAGCAGCTTCAGGTCAACGGATTCGGCAACCGCCTTGTTGCCGGCATCACCCAGATGCAGGTGGTCGCCCGAGTCATAGGCGGGCAGGATACGCAGCGGGTTCTGTGGATCGCGCGCCACCGCATCGAAATCCAGCACCGCATCAAACTCGCCGCCACTGCGCATCCACGCGTTGATGCGCTGTCGCACGGCGTCTTTTGCGGGGCTGTAGTAATTGGCAATCGGCGAGCCCGGCATGGTCAGCGCGCCCTCAAAGGGTGTCAGCGTGGCACCGACGATGCGCACGCCGCGGCTTCTGGCGCGAGCAATCAGCTGGCGGTAACCGGCGATCAACGCGTCGGTCTGTGTGGCGGGCTCCTTGGGTTCAAGGGTGCTGCCCGGCCAGCTGATGTCGTTGATGCCCATGAGCAGAACCACGCTGGTGACGCCGGGCTGGTTCAGTACGTCGCGCTCAAAGCGCGCCAGCGCATTCATGCCCATGTGGTTTTTGAGAACCCGCCCGCCCGAGATGCCGGCATTGAGCACGGCCACGTTGTCCCCGGCGAGGCGGCGCGCCAGGAAGTCCGGCCACCGCTGATCGGTGCCTGGAGTTGATGCCGCGCCGTCGGTGATCGAGTCGCCGAAGGCCACCACCGTGCGCGTGCCCGGCACGGCGTCGACCAACACCGCGCTGAGGAAGAGGCGGCTGTTCACTACGCTATCGGCCTTGAGGACGCTCGCGTTCACGGCATTGCCCGCCGCAATCTGCGCAGGCTGCAGGCCGTCCCAGTGGATGGTGGTGAGTGGTGTCGTTTGTGGAAGGTAGAGGCTGACCGACAGGCGGCTCAGCGGCGCGACCGGCATCTCGACCGGGTCACTCATCACGACAGCGCTTGCCGGTACGGCGACTGTCTGCTGGCCGCCAAAGGTCAATGCCTTGCCGGCTCCGTCAGTGGGCGCTATCTGGGCCGCGCCTATTTGCAAGGCCTGCGAGCCGTATTCGTTCGACAGCACAATGCGCACGCGCGAGCCGCCCACGCTGGCCCGGACGGTCTGGCGTACGGTCTGGTCGTGAAGCGTGGCAGGAAGGCCCAGCGGCAGCACAAAGTCATCGCGCCAGATCGGCTGGGGGCTGGCCGTCCAGCTTGGCGTCCATGCGTTGACATCGGCTGCCTGCGCCTGCGGCAAAACGCTGGCGGCCAGCAACGTGAATGAAAGAAGGACATGACACGCGCGCCGCTTTGGAATGAAAAATGTGTTCATGGTGTGGTTCTCTCAGCAAGTGACGGGGATGGCGCGCGGCTCGGCCTTGTCGCGCGACAGGCTGTACAACGTGACCGCGATGCCGGCAAGGGTGATCAGCGCGGCCAGCCAGCTCAGGCCACCCAAGCCGAAGGAACTGCTCACGACCAAACCGCCCAGCCAGGCGCCCAGCGCATTGCCCACATTGAAAGCGCCGATGTTGAGGCTGGCCGCCAGATTCTGGCCTGCGCCGTGCGCCTGCTGCAGCACGCGCATCTGCAGCGGCGCCACGGTGGCAAACGAAGCCGCGCCCAGCAGCCCGACGAACACCACCGTCGCCACGGGCGAATGCAGCACAAAACCCATCACGCCCAGCACGAGGGCCAGCGCGCCCAGCGTAAGCAGCAGCGACATCCGCAGCCCGCGGTCGGCCAGGCGCCCGCCCAGCAGGTTGCCGACGAAGAAGCCGCCGCCGAACACCAGCAGGATAGGCGACACCGCCGCTTCACTGAAGCCGGTGATCTGCGTGAGGATGGGCTGGATGTAAGTGAAGATCGCAAACAGGCCGGCGAATCCGAGCACGGTCATCAACAAGCCCAGCAGCACTTGCGGGCGGGCCAGCCCGGCCAGTTCTTGCCGGATGGTCGAGGTGCCGTTTTCGGCCGCGCTGCGCGGCACAAAGATGGCCAGCACCACAAAGGCGAGCAAGCCGATCAGCGTGACCACCCAGAAGGTAGAGCGCCAGCCGTAGTGCAGGCCCAGCCAGGCGCCTGCAGGCACGCCAAGCAGGGTGGCCAGCGACAGCCCGCTGAACATGATGGCGATGGCCGAGGCTTTTCGCTCGGGCGCGACAAGCCCGGTGGCCACGATGGAACCCACACCGAAGAAGGTGCCGTGCGCCATCGATGTGATGATGCGGGCCGCCATCAGGCTGCCGTAGTCCGGTGCCAGCGCGCAAGCCAGGTTGCCCAGCGTGAAGATGGCCATGAGCCCCAGCAACACCGTTTTGCGCGGCAGCTTGCGCGTGGCCAGCGTCAGCACCGGCGCGCCCACAGCCACGCCCAGGGCGTAGCCTGAGATCAGCAGCCCGGCCGAGGCAATGGTCACGGGCCTAGAGGAAGCGAAGGAAAGGAAGGAAGTGAAGGGGATGATTTGCGCGCGTCCATGAAAGTCGCCTGAAAAGAGGATGCGCTTAGTTTGGAGACAAAGCGCTATCTTGACTAGAATGCCGTGAGGACAATGATTTGTGAATTCAATTCACTTTAATTTGCGCAAAATACGAGGTCATGCCCCGCATAGATGTCAACCGCTCCGGCGAGATGGAGGCCTTTGTCCAGGTTGTGGACAAAGGCGGTTTTTCGGCTGCCGCCAGGCACCTGTGCATGACCCCTTCGGCCGTTAGCAAGCTGGTGACCCGCCTGGAGGCGCGGCTGGGTACGCGGCTGGTCAACCGCTCCACGCGCAAGCTGCAGCTCACGCCCGAAGGCACGACGTTTTACGAGCAGAGTACGCGCGTGCTGGCCGACATGGACGAGGCCGAGCGCGGCGCGGGCGCGGGCGCCATGCCGCGCGGGCGCGTCAGCATCAACGCCAGCATGCCCACCGCGCACTGCTTGCTGTTGCCGCTAGTGCCTGCCTTCCACGAGCGCTTCCCGGACATCTCACTGGACATCACGCTGACCGACCGCGTGGTCGACTTGCTGGACGAGCGCACTGACGTGGCAATCCGCTGGGGCGCGCTCGCGTCGTCCCAACTGGTGGCGCGGCGTCTGGGTGATACGGCGCAGGTGATCGTCGGCAGCCCTGATTACCTGGCGCGTCACGGCACGCCGCAGACGCTGCAAGAACTCGAAGCCCACCAGCGCCTGGCCCATACCTTCAAGCGCAATATGCATTACTGGCCGGTGCGGGTAGACGGTCAGGTTCAGCAGTTGCCCATCACCGGCTATGCGCGCGCCAGTGACGGTGAGGCGCTGCGCCACCTGGTGCTGGCGGGCGCCGGGCTGGCCCGCATGTCGATGTTCCACGTCGGCCGCGATATTGACGCGGGCCGCCTGGTGCCGGTGGCTGAAAACCTGAACCCGGGCGAACGCGAACCCATCCATGCGGTGTTTGTCGGCCGGGGCGGCCGCCTGCCGGCGCGCGTGCGCGTGCTGCTGGATTTCCTGGTTGAGCAGGTCACGCAGGAGGTTCTTGATGGTGGCGGGCTCGGGCATGACTACCAGCTGCATCAGCCCTGACGCCTGAATGCGGCCGCACACAAACAGTGCATGCGCGCTAAGTACTACCCCCTACATAGGTTCCCTATGGTTGCAGCGAGATAACTTGCCTAGTATTGGTAACAAGTCGTAAGGCTGCAAGGCCGCTCCGGCCATGGAGATTTCTATGCACCGCAATTCCGTCCACACCTTGGGTCTTTCCCTTTTGCTGTTGGCTTTGTCCAGCGCAAGTTTTGCGCAGGAGCGCTTCAGCGTATCCGCAGACAACCAGGAAGTCACCGATAGCCGCACCGGCCTGATCTGGCGGCGCTGCGCGGAAGGCATGGTCTGGAAGGGCAAGACCTGTACCGGGCAACCGGTTTTCCTGAACCATCCCGATGCGGCCGCGCGCGCCAAGGCGGCTTCCGCGCCGGAGGCCGAATGGCGCTTGCCGATTCTCAAAGAACTCTCCAGCATCGTGTCTGCACGGGAGGCTGACGGGGACAAGGCCGCGATAGATCCCAATGCTTTTCCGGGCACGCCCGTGGCGCGCTTCTGGACATCGAGCAGCACGGGCCCGGGCTATTTCACCTTTGTGGGTTTCAGCGACGGCAGCGCCGGTGAAGCCCCGCGCGCCACGGCGGCCGTCGTGCGCCTGGTGCGCAATGCGAAGTAAGCGGCACCCAAGGCCGGCAGCAGCCGGCGCATCGGGCCTCAGTCTTTGGCCACCTGCAGCACCAGTTTGCCGAAGTTCTCGCCGTTGAAAAGCTTGAGCAGTGTTTCCGGGAAAGTGTCCAGTCCCTCGACGATGTCTTCCTTGCTTTTCATGGTACCGGCCTTGAGATAGCCGGCCATCTCCGCCACACCGATGTGGTAGCGGTCGGCGTAATCGAACACCACGATGCCTTCCATACGGGCGCGGTTCACCAGCAGCGACAGGTAATTGGCCGGGCCCTTCACGGGCGTGGTGTTGTTGTACTGGCTGATGGCGCCGCAGATGATGATGCGGGCGCCGCGCGCCAGCCGCGCCAGTACCATGTCCAGGATCTCGCCGCCCACGTTATCGAAGTAGATGTCGATGCCCTTGGGGCAATGTTCCTTCAATCCGGCGCGCACGTCGCCGTTCTTGTAGTCGATGCAGGCGTCGAAGCCCAACTCATTGACCACCCAGTCGCACTTGGCCTTGCCGCCGGCGATGCCGATCACGCGGCAACCCTTGAGCTTGGCAATCTGGCCCACGGTCTGGCCCACGGCGCCGGCCGCGCCGGAAACCACGACGGTTTCGCCGGCCTTGGGCAGGCCGACTTCCAGCAGGCCGAAGTAGCCTGTCATGCCCGGCAGGCCCAGCACGTTGAGCCAGGATGTGAGGCCCAGGCGCGGATCGATCTTGAACATGCCGCTGCGTTTGATCTGGTCGGCCGGGATCAGGCAATATTCCTGCACGTCGAGTGCGGCGTTCACGTAGTCGCCCACAGCAAAGGACGGGTTCTGGGAGGCGATCACCTTGCCCACGCCGCCGGCGCGCATCACGGCGCCGATTTCCACCGGCGGGATGTAGCTCTTGGCGTCGTTCATCCAGCCGCGCATGGCCGGGTCCAGCGACAGGTACAGGGTTTTGACGAGCACGCCGCCCGGGCCGGGTTCGGCGACCGGCTCGGTGGTGAAGCTCCAGTTGTCGCGGGTGGGCAGGCCGACGGGGCGGCTTGCCAGACGGATCTGGTGGTTGGACAAGGTGGCGATGGCRCTCATGGTGGTCYCCGCTGAATGGGGTAAAGGTTGTCGCCAGAATGGTAGCGGCGACCGGGCTTTGCACCAGTCGCGCAGGCGATTGCCCTGCCAGGGTGGTCACTTAACCAGCTCAGCTTGAAGCCATACGAAGTGCGCGACGGCGGGGCTGTATTTAACCCAGCCGGGGCCGCGGAACCGGCTTCGCCGGGCAGAACAAGCCCACCCCTGTCCAGGCTCACTTCGTGTAGCCTGCTCCCCCTCAAGGGGGCGGCGCCTAGGGCCGGCAAAGCCGTACCCTCGGCCCCCGCTGGTTGAACCCCTGAATTCTTAACCCGGCAGGGGCCGCGGAACCGGCTTTGCCGGGCCGCAGGCGCAGCGCCCCCTCGGGGGGCAGGGAGCTACGCGAAGCGAGCGACCGTGGGGGCCATGGTTTATGCTTTAGAGATGAAACTCCATAACTATTTCCGCTCTTCGTCGTCGTTTCGCGTACGTATTGCGATGGAGCTCAAGGGCCTGAGTTACGACTACATTCCGGTGCACATTGCAAAAGGGGAGCACAAGCAGCCGCCTTACGCCGCCCTGGCCGCTGACACCCTCGTGCCCCTGCTGGAAGTTGAGGGGGAAAAGCTGTCGCAGTCGATGGCCATCATCGAATACCTGGATGAAAAACATCCTGAGCCGGCCTTGTTGCCGGCCGACCCGCTGGGCCGCGCCAAGGTGCGCGCGCTGGCGCAGTCAATCGCCTGCGAAATCCACCCCGTCAACAACCTGCGTGTCCTGAAATACCTGGTCAAGGAACTCAAGCTCGACGAAACGGCCAAGAACGCCTGGTACGTCCATTGGTGCCGTGAGGGGCTGGAAGCCTTTGAGCGCCAGCTGGCCCAGTTGCCTGCGTCGACTTACTGCTATGGCGACACACCGACACTGGCCGACTGTTGCCTGGTGCCGCAAATCTTTAATGCCAAACGTTTTAACGTCAGCTTTGACGGGCTGCCGCGCACCATGGCCGCCTTTGACGCCTGCATGAGGCTGCCGGCGTTTCAAAAAGCGCAACCGTCGGCCTGCCCCGATAACGAAGCCTGAGCTGGATTGCTTGTGCATGCCGATTGGCTGATTCCCGACTGGCCGGCGCCTGCCGGCGTGCGAGCGGTGTTCACGACGCGTGCCGGGGGTGTGTCGCCCGTTCCCTATGACAGCCTGAACCTGGGTGACCACGTCGGCGACCAACCGGCCAATGTTGCGGCCAACCGTGATGTACTGCGGCGGGCAACGGGCAGCCACCCGGTGTTCCTGCAGCAGGTGCATGGCAGCGAAGTACGCGTGCTGGACGCCGCCACTGCCGATGGCCAGAAAGCCGATGCCTGCGTGACCCGCCAGGCCGGGGTTGCGTGCACCATCATGGTGGCCGATTGCCTGCCGGTGCTGCTGTCCAGCGAAGACGGTGCCGTGGTGGCCGCAGCGCATGCGGGCTGGCGCGGACTGGCAGGAAGTCCAGCAGGACAGGGCGGTGTACTGGAGGCGGTTTACGAGTCATTTCGGGCTGTAGCCCAACAGGAACGCGCGCAAGCAGCTATTAAAACAATAGCATGGCTCGGTCCGTGCATTGGGCCTTCAGCGTTCGAAGTCGGCGCTGAAGTCAAAGCCGCGTTCGAAACCGTTCAGCCTGACGCCGGCCGATTCTTTACGCCGTGCGGCAGCGGCAAATACCTGGCCGACTTGCCGGCGCTGGCGCGGTTGCGCCTCAAGGCAATGGGGATTACGCGGGTGTACGGCAATGACGGCAGCGATGCGTGGTGCACCGTGCGCAATCCATCAAGGTTCTTTTCCCACCGGCGGGATGCCGGCGTCGCCGGGAATGGGTTCGGCACCACGGGGCGCATGGCCGCTTGTATCTGGCGCGTGTGACGGCGATGTTGGGTCTGGGGCTGCATCCACGCCTGCAGTTTGCTGCAGGCGTTCTGCTGCAGCGCGCTTCTTGATTGCCTTGCTGCGGGCAGGCGCACCCATCAGGTAAACCACCAATGCCACAGGACCCAGTCCATAGAGTACAAAGGTGACCAGTGCCCCCAGAAGTGTGCCGTTGCTGTTGGTAGCTTCGGCAACACTCATCATGAGCACAACGTAAATCCAGGCAATGACAATCAAATACATAAATACGTAGAACTCCGCGGGCCTGGTGAGCAATTTGTAATGCAAATCCTACGATACTGTTGGTGTGCTCAAAAGAGTCACCAGGACTCAACATGGATCGGGGAGACAAGATGAATTTTGACGCAAAGCAGGCCCAGGCGGCCCGGCAGATGCAAGAGACCTTTGCGGCAGGCCTGCAGCAGGCCATGAGTGTCATGGCAAACGCCGGATCAGGCGCCGGTTTCAATACGGCAAACAGCGGATTCGCACCCATGGGTGC
>NZ_JBFUBD010000173.1:0-5689 GCF_056405935.1 Polaromonas sp. P1_E3 | reverse complement strand
TGCCTTGAGCACAAGGCTCCATCCATCGACCAGGATGAACATCAGTATTTTGATGGGCAGGGCAATGGTGGTYGGGGGCATCATCATCATCCCCAGAGCCATGAGAATGCTCGACACGATGAGGTCTATCAGCAAAAACGGCAGGAAGATCACAAAGCCGATCTGGAACGCCGCGCGCAGCTCGGACAGCATGAATGCTGGGATGAGCTGTACATTGCTAATGTCGTCCATGGTCTGCGGAACCGGCGCCTTTGATAGTTCCACCATCAGCGCCAGGTCGGGCTCACGCGTCTGTCGGACCATAAATTCACGCAAGGGACCCACGCCTTTGTTGTAGGTTTGTTCCATGCCGATCCGCCCCGCCATGAACGRCTCGAAAGCATCCACATTGATTTTCTGCAGGACCGGCGACATCGTGAACATCGTCAAAAACAAGGCTAAGCCGATCAGCGCGGTATTGGGTGGCGTCTCGGGCATGCCGATAGCGTGGCGCAGCATGGACAGCACGATGATGATGCGCATAAAACTGGTGAGGCATACCAGCAACGCCGGCAGTATCGCAAGAACCGTCAGGCCGAGCACGACACGCAGGGCTTGCGAGGTTTCCGTCGCGGGTGTTTTACTTGCCGAGACAGCAACCGCGGGCGCGCGGCGGGCCGCCGTGGACGTCGGCGTTCCGGACAGCATCGGGCTGGCCTTTAGTTGAATCTCAGGCTCCCCAGCCGAATTTCGAACCACCGCGGTTTCGGCGCTCATTGCACCTTCCGCGACATCCGGCGCTTGGGCATGCACGCCCACCCATGAYGCCATACCGATGAGGATGCCCGCAACCCAACGCAACAACAAAGCGGCAAACGATGAGCGCCTCATGTTGTACGCTCTGGCTGCATCGGAACGGGATGGCTTTGCCCGCCGGAGCTCACAGACGACTCAATCACTGCGTGCTCCGACAGCAAGGTCATGGCCTGGTCGGTACAGCCGATTAGCAAACGACGCCCTCGCCATTCGATGTCGTGAACACTGTGCTTGGGTGATAGCCGGGTCACCCCATGGAGCAGAACATCCCTGGATGAAGCACTGCCCCACCAGCTTGAACGCTTTGCGGTGTCAACGCTGGCAGCCGGCCGGCGATTTCGCCATATCCAGATGGCAAAACCCGCAAAACCAAGCGCCAAAATCGCCGTGATGGCAGTTAGCGGCGGCCCCTCACCGCCGGACGACGAGGCCGAGTCCTGCTTGAAAGGAATCGTCTTGGGCAAGGCAATGACGCTTGTGGCAGCGGAGGCGGAGGGTGCTCCCGCCGATGCAGCCGTGCCTTGGCTGAACGCGGTGGCATGGCTGAACAACAGGCAAACCGCCGCCACTTTCAGGGTTCGGAAAAAATAAGGCAAACGCTTGAGCAAATCGGCAAGCCTCATGGCTTGACTTCAGCCAGCAAGCCACTTTCAAGATTTAGCGGCAAAGGCAACTCCGTGATGCGAACCGCGAAATGTTCGTCCAGCGCCACCAATTGGCCGCGGGCAACCACCTGGCCTTCGAGCAACAAATCGACAGGCTGGCCCACAGTCCGGTCCAGCACCAGCACCTGATTTTTTGTTGCGGACATCAGCTCGCCCACCGTGAGCGTTGCCGATCCCAGGTAGACCTGCAACGTAGCCTTCACCTGGTGAATGGGATGAGCGGCATGACCCTCGGGCCGCCAGCTCTTTTTCTCGGGAGCTGCCGCGTCACTCGGCTGGTGCCTGTCGTTGGCCGGCGCATGGGGAAATGTGATCGGTCGTACCGTAAGAGCCGACACGTCAGGCTTTTCGGCATCGGCGCTTGAATAAGCAGGGTTTTGGGGTGGCGGGTTCATGATTTTTTCAGCAGCTGTATTCACGTTATGTCTCAGGGTCTTTTGGGGGTGGCGGTGAGTTCCAGGGATTTAAAGCCGCTTGTTTGTGTCATCCAGGCATGCGCCACTTTTTCGCGATTCTCCGAGAAGACCTGCGAAGGGTGGTCCAGCGGGTGCTCAAGCGCGATGACGTCACCGACCCGAAGGCTTTGGAGGGCACCCAGCGAAATGGTGCATGGAAGCAAATAGGCATCGAGCGCCAGCGTGCGTCGGCACAAGGCATCATCAACGCGGACGCAGTCGGCTTGCCTGAACGGCTTCTGGCTAGCGCGCGGCTTTTCCTCGCCAGCCTTGGCGAGCATGGCGTCCACGCTGACCGCTTCCAGCGCCACCGTCCATTGCAGGTCCGCGGCAGAGAACTCGACGAGCAACACGCCGGAAAATTCATTCGGACGCGGCCAGTCGACCGTTCGCCCCTCCATCTTCGGCGGCATGCCAGCGGCAGCACCCGGCGGTGTACAGGCAATAGCCCATCGCTGCTGGAAATCCTGCCACATGGACCGCGCCATCTCCGCTGCCATAGATCCCAGCGCCGGAGCAGGCTCGGGCAACTGGCGCTCGTCCGCCGTACCCCATAGCCAGGTGGCAAAACGCTCCACCGGGAATTCAGGCGCCGCCACATCAACATCGCCCGCGCGGCAACGCATTCTCAGCAAACCGGCGCCGGGGTTGGCAGGCTCGCAAACCAGCCATTTTGGATTCCAGGCGACGTACACCGAATCGGCAGCATCGCGGACCACAACCTGAAAACTCTCTGAGTCCGGACTCTTGCCGCGCCAATCCCATGCACTACGCCACGACATAAGCATCGCTGAAATAGTGGCGCTCACGCGTGCGCGCCGGTCAGTGGAAAACACCCTGAGCTCGCGGAGTTTTGGAGCGGCGTCGGCTTCTGACACCAGGATTTTCCTTGCAACAGATACATCGGCCATTATTTGCCTTTCAGCGCAAACAGTTCCTGCAGCATCTCATTGGCCGTCGAGATTACCTGCGAACTCGCCTGAAAGCCTCGCTGCATCACCACCAGGTCGCTAAACTCCTGCGAGAGGTCCACGTTGGCAATCTCCACGGAAGAGKAGCGAATCGAACCAAAGCCGCCCTCCTCCGCGCTGCCTGTCAGCCAGTGCTCCGGATCCAGCGCACTGAACTGGTTGTTGCCCACCGTACCCACCGCATCCAGCGAATCGAAGCGGCCAAGGGCCAAGCGCGCGCCCTTGACACTTTGGCTGTTCGAATAACCTAGCACCAGGGTCCCCGTGGAATCAAAACTGGCCTGAGTCAAGGCACCCGGCGTGACGCCATCCTGCGAGGACATGGCGAGCGTGGACAGGTTGCCCGCAGCAAAGGAGGTCACGTCGGTGCTGAAGTCCAGCAGCAGCGGAATCGCCGCGCTTCCAACTGGCGTATAGCTCACGCTGAGTTTCGAGGTCGCTGCGGTCGGCTTGCCGTCGAAAAAAATAATCTGGCGGGTCGCAACCACYGTGGTGCCGTCGAGCAATTCAACCTTCCAGCTTCCGGCTGTTGTCGCGTCCGTGTTGGTGAATTTAACGCTGAGGGTATGGGCGCCGCCCAGCGCATCGATAACCCGTACGCCGCCCACGGTCTGGTCGGTGAGGGTGCTGGAAATATTGCCGTTGAATTTCACGTTCGCGGTAGCCTTTCCCGCATTGGTGCTCAGTCCGGCGAGGCTGATTTCGGTGAGCCCACCGTCGGAGCCACGGCCCATGACCTTGGCGTTGTCCGCCTGGTTCACAAGCATGCCGTCACCATTGAATTTAAACTGCCCCGCGCGCGTATAGGTGATCTTCCCCTCCGCGTCCCTGAGAATGAACAGCCCCTGGCCGTCTACAGCCATATCCAGCGGATTGTCAGTTTGACGAATTTCGCCTTGTTTGAACGAGAGCACGGTCGAGCCCGCATTCAGCCCGTAACCCAAGCCACCGTAGCTGCCCGAGCCACTGCCACTGGCCAGATTGCTGTTGGAATAAAAGAGGTCGGAGAACTGCAGGCTGGAGCCCTTGAACCCCGGGGTATTCAGGTTGGCCGTGTTGTTGGCGATGACACGCAAACCTTTGGAATACCCCAGCAGACCGGTCATCCCTACGTAGATCGAATCAAGCATTTTTTTCTCCCCTTGTACCGTGCATGTTTGTTGCGCCTTAGCGTACCGCGACGATCTGGCTGATACTGATGCCGTCGATCACCGCCCCAGAGGCGGTTTTCACGCTGAGGGCCGGCGAGCTTCCCTGCAGGGACAGCGCCATGACGGTGCCCGTCAGCGTACCGGAAGCGGTGGTGGCATCGACGGTGCGTCCAATCAGCCCCACCGACTGCAAGGCTGCCTGGTTGTTGATCAGGGTCTCGATTTTCGTGTTGAGCTGCTGGGTCTGCTCGACGCTGGTGAACTGCGCGATCTGGGCCATGAACTCCTGGTTGTCCATTGGCTTGAGCGGGTCCTGGTACGAGAGCTGGGTCAACAACACCTTCAGGAAGTCCTGGAGCCCCAGGCTGCTGGCCTGCAAGTTGGACGAAGAACCGCTTGGGGACGCGCTGATCGCGGAGATAGTCATGGAAACTCCTTGGGCTGTGTGAAATAAGGAAACGCTGGAATGAACGAGGAAGAAACTTCAAAAACGGTCTTGCCATTGCAGACCAGCTTGACAAGCCTGCTGCGCTGCCCCTGAAGGCAGGCTCTGATGTGGGGCAAAAGCTGCGCGAGCTGCTCATCCCCGGACTCGGCTCGTGCATCAATGCCTAGCCATACGGCGACATCGTGCCCGGTCCATTCGGCATACAGGCGTATCGCCTTCGAATCGAGATCGGCCTCTTCGCTTGGTGAACCCAGTCCTGCCAGCACATTGAGTGCATCCGCCATGTCCCCGGGATCAGTCGGAGGAGCCAAACCAACGACCTTCAGGCGCGAGACGCCTGCCAGCGCAAGCGCCAGACTGGCCGCCCGTATATCCGTGACAAGCATACGGCTGGCTTCGGGCTTGGGCGCTTGCGCAGCCATCAGGGCGGGTGCCTGTATCCCGGGCCCACAATTTGGCACCGGACCGGCGCCCATCAGCGTCGGTGTCACCCTGCGTCCGTCCGCCTTCACCGCATTGTTGGACGATGCGGGGCGCTGTGCATCTGAATTCAAAGTAGCCTGGCTGGTGGTGCCTTTGGGCCGGCCGTCGCTGCGCGGTGCAGCTTGTCGCGGTTTGAACCAGGTGTCCAGTTGCGCCCGCTCCATCTCGCGATTCCAGGCACCGGCCGATTGCGGATGATCGCCGGCCGCCGCTTGCTGCGATCCTGCACCAGCCTTGGTCACCAGCCGCGACGCTCCAGGATTTTCCCGGAGCGGGAACAACGGAGAACTCATGCGCCGCCTCCGGGTTCAAGCGGGAAGGTAGTGGGCGCCCTGTTGAAGCCCTCGCGCGTCATCCAGTCCCGGTCGGCTTCGGTCGCGTGAAGGCGCGACTGCTCACGCACGTAAGTATCGATGACGGCCGATTCGTGGGACCGAAACCCTTCAAGCCGGGTTTCGGCCGCCCCGCACAACAGCAACAAGCCATCGCGTGCTCTGTCCAGCATGGCCACTTGTGCCTGAGTCTTCTCCATCGAAGCCTGCAGCTGCGCCAGGTAGAGCAGTCCGGCCTGGTGCATCGAAGCGTCCAGGCGCACCTGGAGCTGCTGCCCCAGCTTCTCGGATGTCTGCCTGTGCAGACTTTTCGTGGCGCTCAGCGCGGCCCGTGCCGAGGCCAGTTCGTGCTGCGCTTTGGCAAGTTTTCCATTCAGCTCGTCGAGCTC
>NZ_JBFUBD010000172.1:0-5721 GCF_056405935.1 Polaromonas sp. P1_E3 | reverse complement strand
GGGTTGAGTGAGGTTGATAAAAGAATCGCGAGAGGGATGCCGTGATTATCAGTGCAACTTGATGCGCGGGCGATAGGTGCGGTCCAGCATTTCCGACAGCGTGATGAGCGCGGTTTTCTTGAAGCCGCCCAGCGCCAGCTGGTGCTGCTTGTGCAGGCCCCAGTACATGAACTTGGCGAGCTGGCCTTCAATGAAAAAGCTGCCTTTGGTGAGGCTGCCCATCAGGCTGCCGACGGACGAGTATTCCGACAGCGAGACGAGCGAACCCTGGTCCTTGAAAACAAAGGGGGCCACGGGCTTGCCGGCGATGAGGTCGGAGAGCGAGCGCGTCAGGTACATGGCCTGCTGGTAGGCGGCCTGGGCTCGCGGCGGTACCCAGGTGCCGTCGGGTTGCTGGCATGCCGCGCAGTCGCCAAAGGCATAGATGTTTGCGTCACCCGTGCTTTGCAGGTTTCCATTCACCACCAGCTGGTTGAGCCTGTTGGTTTCCAGCGGGTTGCCGTCGCCAAGGGTCCGCAAGAAGTCGGAGGCCTTCACGCCGGCGGCCCACACCGTGATGCTGGACGAGATGACTTTGCCGCTGGCCATCTTCAGGCTGTCGGCAGTGACCTCCACGACTTTTTCGTTCGTGTGGACCTCGATGGCCAGCTTGCGCAGTTCGCGCATGGCCGATTCGCTCAGGCGTTCCGGTAACTGGGCCAAAAGGCGTGGTGYGGCCTCCACCAGCACGATCTGCAGGTCTTTCTCGGGGTGGATGTGGTCAAAACCGTAATTGGCCAGCACCCGCGCCGCGGCGTGGAGCTCGGCAGCCAGTTCGACGCCGGTGGCGCCGCCCCCCACGATCGCCACCGTCAGACGGCCGCTGCCAGCCACACGCGGCACGGTTTGTGCGCGAATGCAGGCGTTGATCAACCGGTCATTAAAGCGCTTGGCCGCTTGTGGGCTGTCGAGCTTGATGGTGTGTTCGGCCGCACCGGGCGTGCCGAAGTCGTTGGTCTGGCTGCCCACGGCAATCACCAGTGTGTCGTAGGCCAGCTGCTGGGCCGGTGTGATCTCGCGGCCGGCCTCGTCGTGGCTGGCAGCCAGCTGCAGGGTCTTGTTCTGGCGGTCCACACCGGTCAGGCTTCCCAGGCGAAACTTGAAATGGTTCCAGCGGGCCTGAGCGAGGTATTCAATCTCCTCCGCATGCGTGTCAAAGCTGCCGGCGGCCAGCTGGTGCAGCAAGGGTTTCCAGACATGGGTACGGGCGGCGTCGACCAGGGTGACCTCAGCCAGGCCCTTTTTGCCCAGGCGTTTGCCCAGTTGCGTGGCCAGCGCCAGCCCTCCGGCGCCTCCGCCCACGATGACGATGCGGTGCATAACTTCTTCCTCCTGGTGCCAGGGTGGCCCTGTTATGTCGCCATGTTAACTGCCTGTTTCGCCTAAAGCGGCAACGTGCCTGAAGCCAATGGCCTAATTTTCAGGCCAGCAGGCCGCCTTATCGTGCTTGTCTCCCGGTTCGGACGAAAGCGGTCCGGTTGCGGGGGCGGCCGTCGGGCCTGCGAATCATCCAATGCGGAAATTCCGGTTTTGGCAAGGCAGGACGCGCGCAAGCAGCTATTAAATAAATAGCAAAATGGTATCAAAGGGAGGCTTCAGGAGTAGCCCCTTGCGGCGCTGTGCGGGTACCGCGCTGTTAAGCTTCGGGCCGCATGTCGACACATACGTTTGAAGAACTGATCCACCAGCGCGCTTTCATGCGCATGTGGTTTGCCCGGATTTTTGGCACCACAGGCAACCAGATGCTGATGGTCGCCGTGGGCTGGCAGATGTACGAACTGACCGGTAGCGCCTGGGATCTGGGATTGGTGGGCCTTTACCAGTTTGTGCCGGCGCTGCTGCTCACGCTGGTGGCCGGGCACGTGGCTGACCGTGTGCACCGCGGCCGGATCATCGCCGCCTGCCTGGTGACGCAGGCCACTGTGGCGCTGATCCTGGTCGGCGCCACGGAAGGCTGGCACCCGTCCGGTGCTTCTCACAGCTGGGCTTCGCGCGAGCTGTTGCTGGCGGTGTCCGTCATGCTGGGCGTGGCCCGAGCCTTCCAGATGCCCGCGCAGCAGGCGCTTACCCCCATGTTGGTGCCTCCGGTCATGCTGCCGCGCGCCATGGCCTTCAGCTCGGCCGGGATGCAGGCGGCGGTGATCGGCGGGCCGGCGCTGGGCGGCGTGATCTTTGTGGCCGGCGCCACAGCGGTATATGCCACCTGCGCCTTCCTGTTTGCCACCGGCTGCGTGCTGATCGCCGTGCTGCGCTACGACCACGTGCCGCCGCCGCGCGAACCGGTCACATTGCGCACGCTCCTGGCCGGTGTCGAGTTCGTGTGGCAGCGCAAGGCCCTGCTGGGCGCCGTGTCGCTGGACTTGTTTGCCGTGCTGCTGGGCGGCGCCACGGCGCTGTTGCCCATGTTTGCCAAAGACATCCTGCACGTCGGGCCCTGGGGCCTGGGCCTGCTGCGGGGCGCCCCCGCAGTCGGCGCCCTGCTGACGTCCGCGGTGCTCACACGATGGCCGCTGGAGCGCCGCGTCGGGCCGACCATGTTGTCAGCAGTTGCCCTGTACGGCATCTGCATGGTGGTGTTTGGGCTGTCGACCAGCTTTGTACTGTCGCTCCTGGTGCTGGCCATCTCGGGCGGCGCCGACATGGTCAGCGTGGTGGTGCGCCAGACACTGGTGCAGATCGAAACCCCCAACGAAATGCGCGGCCGCGTGAGCGCCGTCAACTCGGTGTTTATTGGCGCTTCCAACCAGCTCGGTGAATTTGAATCAGGCGCCACGGCGGCACTGCTGGGGCCCGTGGGCTCGGTGGTGGCGGGTGGGGTGGGCACGCTGCTGGTGGCTGCGGCCTGGTTCAGGTTGTTTCCGTCGCTCTCCAGGCGGGACCGGATGGTCACGCCGCCCGCCAGTTCTTGAGGCTTCCAGGCGCTAAGCTGCTTGGCTGTGCAGCCTGGCTGTGAAACCAGAAATTTGATAGGCGTAGGGGCTGAAATCAAACACAGCGCGCTGGAGGGTGTTCGCTCGATGGAGCAGGTCAGGAAAGCGCATTGCGGTTTGCTGCAGTTGGGCTACCGTAAGAGCCACCGGATGGTCGAGCAGTTCGATCATGTGCTCGGGGTGCTGGCCGTGCCCCCATTCGACCGACACCTCGCACAGCTCGGGTTCGGTGGTGAGGTGCTTCACCCCAATCATGATGGCGACCGAGTCTGCTTCTTCGTTTGTGGCGTCCGGGAATATGCATTCAAGCCATACGCAGTGGCCTTGGTATTCAGTCAGACCGCCGACCGATGATGAACCACTGTTGAACTTCAATTGCGGATACTCGGACACGGACACTCGTTCCGCCTCTTGCAGCAAGGGAAGGAAAATACGTTCGAGTTCAGTGACTGCATGCATGGGTATTCGCGATGCTTGAGATGACGCCTGGGCGCAAATTCTTTGACCTAATTAGGCCGACCTGCCAGGCGGAAAATCTTCATGGTTTATGGGAAATGCGCGAGGTCGCTTTCCAGAATGTAGAGGCTGTTGGGTGTGGGGTTGTGGCATGCCAGGCCCACTTCACTCACCGGGGTATCGAATGTGACCAGCACGCGGCCGTTTGCGTTGACCGGACTTGCGATAGTTCCCCGGGTCCCGATCAGGAGCCAATAGTTCTCGGCAGGGCGGCAATTTTCAGGCGCGGACCGGGCACCGTTGAAGGATATGAGTACGACTTTCGATCCAGCTGGGTGCATCTAGCCACCTGCGCTTTCACATGAGAGGCTCAGGCGACAGGTTCCCGCTATAGGAGAGCACCGTACCGAGCAATGGGAGGCCGACTTCCACATTGAACTGGTACTGACCGTTGTTGATGCACTTCGATGCGGCCGTGCGGGGCAGGAGCCAAAGAGGGAAGGGAATTCCCGCCAGCGCGCCCCCGATGGGCCGCCAGACCCAGCCCCCATTGACGATGGAAACCGCCAGCTTGAGGCGCAGCAGGCCAGATGATTCGATCCAGTAACCCGATGGATATTGACCTGTCGGCGTGAAGGTTGAGGCAAACGTGGAGGTTTCATTGAAGGTACGGTTCCAGTGAAGCTCGGTATCAGTGCTGAAGATGGCAACACTCATCGTTGCAATCCCGTCGCAAGACGGGACACCGAGTTTTTGCGCAAGCCGCCGGCCAGCCCAACCTGCAAGGCCGGTGCCCAGCCGAACCTCGACTGTGCCTGAGAGCGTGCCTCCAGACCGATGAAGTTCCTGGAGCAACGGGTGCAGTTGTGTGAAGGCCTCACCAAACCAGGTTTCAACGACTGCCGACATATGCTCTTTCGGTTGCGGTGCAGTTCCGCCCTGAACCCGATCAACAGAAATGGGGCTGCACACTGCAGCTGATTTTAGGTGCGCAGCTGGCAGGCCGCCGTCCTCAGGGGACCATTGCGCTCCCTCACAAACGAAGCGCAGTGATACGTCTACCGCCCCGAGTTCGCCCGTATCCGGTTCACTTCCAGCGGCGTGATTTCGCTGGCCCGGTTACCCCACGATTGCCGGATGTGGGTGAGCACCAGCGCCATGTCGGCATCGTTCAGCACCAGCACAAAAGGCGGCATGCCGAAGGGGCGCGGGTTGCCCGCGGTAGCCGGTGCATAGCCGCCGTTGAGCACGATCTGGACGAGGTTCACGGGCTGGTTCATGGTCACGGCGCGGTTGCCTGCCAGCGCCGGGTAAGCGTTGGCGATGCCTTCGCCTTTGGCGCCGTGGCATTGGGCGCAGTGCTGCTCGTAGAGCTTGCTGGCGCGCTCCACCGATTCGCCCTGCGTCCTGAGGGTGGCCGGCTCCGGGGGCCTGGCGGGCGAGGGCGGCAACTCTTTGAGGAACTGCGCCATGGCGCCGAGGTCGGCGTCGCTCAAATACTGCGTGCTGCGCTGGACGACTTCAGCCATGGGGCCGGTAACCGAGGCGCGCGGTGACACGCCGTTTTTCAGAAGGTTCACGATGTGCTGCCTGTCCCAGTCGCTCACTCCTGCTTCATACGGCGAGGTCAGCGACGGTGCATACCAGTTCTGCATGGGGATCAGCCCGCCGGCAAGGTCCAGCCCGGTATCGGTGGCACCCAGCGCATTGCGTGCGGTGTGGCAGGCCGCGCAATGTCCCAGTCCCTTGACCAGGTAGGCGCCGCGGTTCCAGTCGGCGCTGCGTGCGGTGTCGGGCTGGTACACGCCGGGGCTGAAATAAAGGGCGCGCCACACCGCAAGCGCGGCCTGCGACTGGTAGGGAAAGCGCAGCGCATGCGGCTGATTGGGTTGCACCACGGCGGGCAGGCTGCGCAGGTAGGCAAACAGTGCGTCGGAATCTTCACGCGTGACCTGTGTGTAGCTGGTGTACGGAAAGGCCGGGTAGAGCAGGCGGCCATTTTTGGAGCGGCCGTTGTGCATGGCACGCCAGAAGTGGGCGGATGACCAGCTGCCGATGCCGGTCTTGTCGTCGGGGGTGAGGTTGGACGTGAACACCGCGCCGAACGGCGTGGCGATGCCGCGGCCGCCCGCATACGGCTGGCCGCCTTGCGCCGTGTGGCAGGTCTGGCAGTTGCCGGCGCGTGCCAGGTAAGCGCCCCGCGCAACCAGGCTGTCGCTGGGCGCGGCTGTCGCCACGGGCGTTCTCACGTCGATTTCATCGCGCACGTTGAGCGTCCAGACCAGCGCAACCAGGC
>NZ_JBFUBD010000171.1:0-5730 GCF_056405935.1 Polaromonas sp. P1_E3 | reverse complement strand
GGTCGGGGAAATTCAGGCTGGCGGCCTTGATTTCGATCAGCACTTCGCCCGCCCTTGGTTGCGGTGTGGGCAACTCTTTCCAGGTCAGGGCGTCTATGCCGGTGGGGTTTTCACAAAGCCAGGCTTGCATGGGGATGTCTCCGTTTGGAAGGAATGCTGCGACAGGTACAGAATAARCAGAAGAAGGGCCGCCAGCGGAACGAGGCGGCGCCTTGCTTGCATCATAGGCAAAGCGGCAGGTTTTGCGATGTCCGGCAGGGCTCAGGCTGTCGCAGCCGTGACCGTAAAATCAGTCCATGAAAATCCTCATTTGCAACGACGACGGTTACCAGGCCTCCGGCATCATTGCCCTCTACGAAGCGCTTAAAACCGTTGCCGATGTGGAGGTGGTGGCACCCGAGCACAACAACAGTGCCAAATCCAATGCGCTGACCCTGCATTCGCCGATGTACGTGCAGACGGCGGCCAACGGCTTTCGCTACATCAATGGAACACCTGCAGACTGCGTGCATATTGCGCTGACCGGTTTGCTCGGCTACCGGCCCGACCTGGTGGTTTCAGGCATCAATAATGGCGCCAACATGGGCGATGACACGATTTACTCCGGAACGGTAGGCGCGGCCATGGAAGGCTACCTGTTCGGCATTCCCGCCATCGCGTTTTCCCAGACGGAGAAGGGCTGGGCGCACATTGACGTGGCCGCCCGGCGAGCGGCCGAACTGGTGCAGCAGCTGATGCCCATGCTGGAGACCGTCGCCGAAGGCGCGGAGCCAACGGTGCCGCCCTGGCTGCTCAATGTGAACATTCCCAATTTGCCCGACGATGAGATTCAGGGCGTGAAAGTGGCCCGGCTGGGGCGGCGCCATGCCGCTGAGCGCGTCATCGTACAGACCAGTCCGCGCGGTGAAACGATGTACTGGATAGGCGGTGCCGGGCCTGCAAAAGAGGCCGGTGAGGGAACTGATTTTTATGCCACCAGCCAGAAATTTGTGTCCATTACCCCGTTGCAGGTGGATTTGACCGATCATGAGCGTCTGCCCTATTGGGCACAGACCGCCGCCCGGCTGACCCAGTCGCATCAAAAAACTGCATGAAATCCAGCCTCAAACCGCCGTTCAATCCCACGGCCAAAGCACCGGTTGCGGCAAGCCGCCCGGCGTTTCCGGTTCGCCTCAAACCCGATGCGGGCGTCCCGTCTGCTGCAAAATCAATAGCTGGTAGCGCCCGACCAGAGCGCTCTGCAGGCCAAAACGTCTCAAGAAAACCAGTTGCCTCCGCGGCGCCTGCGTTGCCTGGCGGTGTCGGGCTTGATTCGCACGCCGTGCGCGCGCGCATGGTGAGCAAGCTTGCCGCACAGGGCGTCTCCGATGTACAGGTGCTTGCCGCCATGGGGGCCGTCGAACGCCACCGCTTTGTCGACACCGCGCTGGTCAACCAGGCCTACGAAGACACCAGCCTGCCGATCGGGCTGGGGCAAACCATTTCAAAACCCAATGTCGTGGCCCGAATGCTGGAGCTGCTGCGCCACGGCGTGGCCGGAAAACTGGGGCGGGTGCTTGAAATCGGCACCGGCTGCGGCTACCAGGCCGCGGTGCTCAGCCATCTCGCGGCGGAGGTCTACAGCATTGAAAGGCTGCGCGGCCTGCACGACAAAGCCAGAGAGAATTTGCGAACTTTACGCCTGCCCAATGTGCACCTGCTGTTTGGTGATGGCATGATGGGCTACGCCAAAGGCGCGCCCTATGCTGCCATCATTGCAGCTGCCGGCGGAGAGGCCATTCCGCAGGGCTGGATTGAGCAACTGGCGGTAGGGGGCAGGCTGGTGGCGCCGATGCAAACCGCCGCTGGCGCCCAGGCGCTGGTGGTGATCGACAAAACCCCACAGGGCGTGAGGCAGACCCTGCTGGAGGCCGTTCATTTTGTGCCTTTAAAATCGGGAACAAGCTGATATCCGGCCCCTGCAGGGCTCGGACCGGTAAACCGACACAGCGGTGACAGCAACCGAATCATTCGACTACCCCTTCATCCAACCTCCAATCATCCAGTTAACCAATCCGCATACAGTCAGATTGATGACGAAAGAACCAATGAATCAAACCGTACGGCTCAACAGGGCAGAGTTTGTGGAAGCCGCAGGCGCAAGTCGTGGCGCCCGCTCAAGGCTCGGCAGGCTGGCCTTGCCATGCGCCCTGGCGGCAGCGTTGCTGCTGGCTGCAGGCTGCACCACACGTTCTTCCACCCATGCCCCGGTTGAAGACCGCGGCACCGGGCTGTCGCGATCCACGCCAGGCGCTGTGGACACCGGCAACGTCAAACAGCTGCCCGGGTTTGAAAACGCCGGAAAACCCGGCTATTACACCGTCAAACCCGGTGACACCATGATTCGCATCGGCCTGGAAAACGGCCAGAACTGGCGTGACATCGTGCGCTGGAACAACCTTGAAAACCCCAACATCATCGAAGTGGGGCAGGTACTGCGTGTGGTGCCGCCGAGCAGTGAAAACCCCCTTGTCGTGACCCGCCCGGTGACGTCCGGCTCGGTCACCACGTCAACCACATCCACCACACCGGCCCAGGCAACCAGTGCAGCGCGTCCCGCATCCGCACCGGCAGGTGCCAGCCCGGCACCCGCGGCAACGGGCGAGGAGGACATTGCATGGATCTGGCCTGCGCAGGGCACGATGCTGGCCGGTTTTGACGAAGCCAAAAACAAGGGCCTGGATATTTCAGGCAAGGCGGGGGACCCCGTCATTGCTTCCGCCGACGGACGTGTGGTGTACGCTGGCGCCGGACTGCGCGGTTATGGCAACCTGATCATCCTCAAGCACAACAACACCTTCCTGACGGCCTATGCGCATAACCAGACCCTGCTGGTCAAGGAAGACCAGAGCGTGAAGAAGGGGCAGAAGATCGCCGAGATGGGCAACAGCGATGCGGACCGCGTGAAACTTCATTTCGAGATTCGCCGCCAGGGCAAGCCCGTCGACCCTTCCAGGTACCTGCCTGCCCGGTAAGCGGCATTCCATCCACAGAAAGGAGCCTCGCGTTTGCCAGGCTCCTTTTTTATTTGTACCTTCCTCGCTGAGGCCGGGCATTTTCCCGAGCAGATATGGCAGGGAAATGGCTTGCAGGCAAGGCTGAGCGGGCGCTACCAGCTATCAATTTTGTAGCGCACGTTTACGCGAAGGCGTGAGTCAAAAAACGGTGCCCCAGCCTGAGACAATTGATGCATGACAGAAGAAAGCCAGAACAAGCAGCCAGCTGCAGCGACAGAATACGCGCCGGACATGCTCGAGGTCGAATCGCTCGACATTGAGGCCCAGGGAATAGCCCACAGGGCGGATGGCAAGGTGGTTTTTATTGAGGGCGCCTTGCCTTTCGAACGGGTAACCGCCAACGTCTACCGCAAGAAAAGCAGCTTTGAAAAAGCCATGGTGATGGCCATTCACCGGGAGTCGTCCCAGCGCGTGCGCCCGGCGTGCCCGCATTTCGGCATGCACACAGGCGCCTGCGGCGGCTGCAAGATGCAGCATCTGCATGTGGGGGCGCAGGTGGCCGTGAAGCAACGTGTGCTCGAAGACAATCTCCAGCACATCGGCAAGGTCAAGGCCGACAACCTGCTGCGGCCCATTGAAGGGCCTGCCTGGGGATACCGTTATCGCGCGCGACTGTCGGTACGTTACGTCCGCAAAAAGGGCGCCGTGCTGGTGGGCTTTCACGAGCGAAAAAGCGGTTACGTGGCCGACATGACCGAGTGCCATGTGGTGCCCCGGCACGTGAGCGACATGCTCGTGCCGCTGCGCGAGCTGATCGGCAGCATGGATGCGAAGGAAACCCTGCCCCAGATCGAACTGGCCTGCGGTGACGAGGTCACGGCCATGGTGCTGCGCCATATGGAGCCCTTGAGCCCCGGCGACCTGGTGCGCCTGAGGGCCTTTGCCGCCCGCAACCCCGGCCTGCAATGGTGGCTGCAGCCGGGCGGGCTTGACACGGTCAAGCTGCTGGACGACGCAGTGCAGGAACTGAACTACAGCCTGCCGGAATTTGACGTGGTCATGCCGTTCAAGCCGACCGATTTCACACAGGTCAACCCCCACATCAACCAGGTGCTGGTCTCCCGCGCGCTACGCATGCTGGCGGTGCAGCCGGATGAGCGGGTGATCGACTGGTTTTGCGGCCTGGGCAATTTCACCCTGCCGCTGGCCACGCGCGCACGCGAGGTCCTGGGCATCGAAGGCAGCGAAGTCCTGGTCGCTCGCTCACGCGAGAATTTTGAAAGGAACAGGCCTGCATCCCGCGTCCGCCGTGCGCTGGCAGCTACGAAATTTGTAGCGCGAAACCTGTTTGAAATGACGCCGGCCATGCTGGTAAAGGACGGGCGAGCCGACAAATGGCTGGTGGATCCTCCGCGGGAAGGCGCTTTTGAGCTCTTCAAATCCCTGGCGGCGCTGCACCAGCAGATCGTCAGCGGTATCCCTTGTGACGATGGCCAGCAGCAGCAGAGCCTGGCCCTGAACGGCTGGGCGCCGCCGCAGCGCATTGTTTACGTAAGCTGCAACCCGGCGACCCTGGCACGGGATGCGGGCGTGCTGGTGGACAGCGGGGCTTACCGTTGCACGGCGGCCGGGGTCGTCAACATGTTCCCGCACACGGCCCATGTGGAGTCGATTGCGGTGTTTGAACTACTTTGACCCGGCTGCGTGCGCTGAGCAGAAATAAAAAAGGAGCCCAAGGGCTCCTTTTTTTGCGGGCGCTGGACGGGTTAGTCCCGGTCACCACCGAAGATGCCCAGCAGGGCCAGGAGGCTCTGGAAGATGTTGAACAGGTCCAGGTAAATCGCCAGGGTGGCGCTGATGTAGTTGGTTTCGCCGCCGTCGATCACCTGCTTCAGGTCATACAGCAGGTAGGCGCTGAAAACCGCGATCGCCAGGGTACTGATGACTGCCATCAGCATGGTCGAGCCGACAAATACATTGATGACGGCTGCCACCAGGATCACCAGCGCACCGGCAAACAGCCACTTGCTCATGCCGCTCAGGTCGCGCTTGATGACGGTGGCCAGGCTGGCCATCACGAACATCACGCCAGCCGTGCCCGCAAAGGCCGTCATAACCAGCGAGGCGCCGTTGCTGAAGCCCAGCACCATGGCGATCATGCGCGAAAGCATGAGACCCATGAAGAAAGTAAAGCCCAGCAGCACGGGCACCCCAGCGGCCGAGTTCTTGGTTTTCTCAATGGCAAAGATGAAGCCGAATGCGCCGCCGAGGAACACGATCAGACCCAGTCCGCCCGTTAGGGAGCGTGTAATGCCCGTCGCCACACCCAGCCAGGCACCCAGCACGGTGGGTAGCAGGCTCAGGGCCAGCAGCCAATAAGTGTTGCGCAGGACCTTGTTGCGTTGCTCGACGCTGGAGGCAACGCCGTAGTCGAGGGTTTGAACATTGTCAGTCATGAAAGTCGTCTCCGAGGCGCCAGCAAATGCGGGCAAGATTATTTTAGGGTGCATTGCCATTTTTCCAGCCCTCACTCCCTACTTTTTGTAAGGGTTCTATAAGCTAATTTGGCGGCAATGCGGGCRAAGGGCGGCCTCAAATTTGCGTATGCTCGGTGTCTTTGCCAACAAACTCCGGAAATCCTGAAGACCATGAAATCAAAAGCAGTGCTTGAACTCGCCGACGTCAAAACCATCGCAGCCGCCGCCGAGGCCGAAGCCCTCAAGAACAACTGGGC
>NZ_JBFUBD010000170.1:0-5770 GCF_056405935.1 Polaromonas sp. P1_E3 | reverse complement strand
TCACCGCGGTGCTCTACGCCGGGCCGGTGCCTGCCCAGCAGGAAAGCGGCCGCCTGGCGGGAAAAACCGCCAGGTCCACCGTACCGGCCGGGGTGCGCCAAATCCCCGACATCGCCTATGGCTCAGACCCGCGCCAGCGCATGGATGCCTACCTGCCGCTGCAACCGGCCGCCAACGCACCGGTCATCGTCATGGTGCACGGCGGTGCCTGGATGGTGGGCAACAAGGCGATGGCCAATGTGACCGACAACAAGGTGGCCTGGTGGGTCAAACAGAAGGGCTACATCCTGGTGTCGGTGGGTTATCGCCTGTCGCCGCAGGTTGACCCGCTGGTGCAGGCGCACGATGTGGCCAGTGCCCTGGCCAGGACGCAAAGCATGGCCGCTTCGTGGGGTGGCGATCCGGCAAAGGTCATTCTCATGGGGCATTCGGCGGGCGCACACCTGGTAGCACTGCTGGGCGCTTCGCCGGCACAGGCCTACGCGTCAGGCGCCAGGCCGTGGCTCGGCACTGTGGCGCTTGACAGCGCCGCGCTGGACCTTGAGCGCATCATGAAAGCGCGCCACATGCGGTTTTACGACCGCGTGTTTGGCGCCGACCCGGCCTACTGGCGCACTGTGTCGCCCACCAGCGTGCTGGCGGCTGACGCCACGCCGATGCTGCTGGTCTGCTCGACACAACGGGCGGATGACCCCTGTGCGCAGTCGCGTGACTTTGCCGCCAAGGTGACAGCCAAAGGCGCGCGGGCCAGCGTGCTGCCGCAAGACCTGACGCACGAGCAGGTCAACACCACGCTGGGCCTGCCCGGCGGGTATACCGATGCGGTAGACGGTTTTATGGCGGGGCTGCTGCCGCGCTAAGATTTAAGGAAAAACAGGCTGTAGCCCTCAGAGGACGAGCGCAAGCAGCTATTGATTTGATAGCAAATTCAGGCTCAGCTACTTCGCCGCATCAGGTTCTGCCACGGCCGCAGCGGCATCACGGCGATGGTAGGTAAAGAACGTCCACATCATCAGCGTGGCGTCCGGGCCGTCGGGCTCGCTGTATTCCATGCTGGCGTCTCCGCCGCTCCAGGCGTGGCCCAAGGCGTCTACGTCGCATTTCACCAGCTGCGGTTTGCGGCCGGCGTACCAGGTGGTGGTCTGGTAGGCGTGGCGCGGCTTCCTGCCGCTGCGGCGTTCGGGGTAACGGCGAACCACCGGCTCGGGGCGGGCCGCATTTTGGGTGATGACCGGGTTGTTGATGATTTCGAACTGCTCGGCCAGTTGCTCGGCATTGACGCGCCGCACCACGGCATCGTTGTCGCCATGGATCAGGATGGCCGGCATGCCCGGGAACTGCGGCTGGGCGCTGGCAAACAAGCGCGCCACCGCATCGTAAGACGAGCCCGAGCCGTGTTGCATGGCGCGGTAAGCGCTGAAGGGCGAATGGGTGGTGCCGAACACGGGCGCCGAATGCATGCCCACGGCCGCGATCAGCTCCGGGTGGCGCAGTGCCACGATGGCCGCCAGCGCGGCACCGGCCGACAGGCCCGCCACGTAGGTGCGTGAAGCGTCAAGCCCATGCTTTTGCTGCACCTGGGAAATCATCGCAGCGATGACGCCCACATCGCCCTCCCCGTTTTGCGTGGCCCGCTTGTACCAGTGCCAGCAGCGGTGGGCGTCGGCCGCGCTGGATTGCTGGGGATACAGCACCGCAAAACCCTTGCGCTCGGCCAGCTCGTTCATGCGGCTGGCTGCGGCGAAATCGGCCGCTGTCTGCTGGCAACCGTGCAGCATGACCACGAGCGGGCGCGGCACCGCGGGCGCATCGGGCACCGCTGCAATGGCAGGAAGGTATAGCCAATACAGCATGCGCCGCGAATCCGTCAGCAAGCCATCCCCGGGCAAGGTAAACCAGGCCTTGCGCCAGGTGCCGGGCAAACCGGCGGCAGCGCGGGCCTGTGCAGCGGTGGGCCGGCGGGCCTTTTTGGCGGGCCGGGCAACCACCGGCTTGAGCAGCTTGACCCGGGGCCTTCGCCGGCGCGGCGTTGTGGTGGCAGGCGGCACCGGCGTGACCTTGGGCAGCAGGCTTTCAAAGAGCCGCAAGCCCTGCGCCTGCTGGGCCTTGCCCATGCGGCGCATGCTTTTAAGCCAAAGACTGCTTATGCTTCTGGACATGGTTTGACAAAAAGTGGTGGGGCCATCGGGGGTGAACAGGAGGTCTGCGTCTACGTTGATTTCCAGGAAGGCATTTGCGCCAAATCAATAAGTACACGGTCATTTTGCTGCATTGCAACAAAATGTCTATCAGCATGGTCATAAAACATTGAATTCGGCGCTTTCCGTCACAAAATCGGGGTTACAAAATGCTAAACCCGAGCCGCTACGATCGAAGCTGAGAGCGCTTGTGGCATTTCGGCGCGGTAACCGCGCCATTTCAGCGCGGGTACGCACCATTTAGAGTCTTTTCTTGCTTTCCGGCCTTTGCCCCCTCTTTTGAACGACCGCATACTTCTTTTGGTTTTTTGCCTGTTTTCTCATGTCTGACTTCCTGACTGCCGCCCTTTACCAGTTCGTTGAGCTGCCCGATTTCGCCGAGCTGCAGGCGCCATTGCTGGCGCAGTGCGAAGCGCATGGCGTCAAGGGCACGCTGCTGCTTGCAGCAGAAGGTATCAACGGCACGATTGCGGGGCCTGAAGAAGGCGTGCGCGCAGTGCTGGCCTATCTGCGCAGTGACCCGCGCCTGGCGAAGCTGGAGCACAAGGAGGCTTGGGCTGCGTCCATGCCGTTTTACCGGATGAAGGTGCGCCTCAAGCGCGAGATCGTCACCATGGGCGTGCCGGAAGTTCACCCCGCGCTGATGGCCGGTGAATACGTCAAGCCGCAGGAATGGAACCAGCTGATCAACGAACCGGGCGTGGTGCTGGTCGATACACGCAACGACTACGAGGTGTCGATCGGCACCTTCCACGGCGCCATCAATCCGCACACCAGCAGCTTTTCAGAGCTGCCCGGCTGGGTCGAGCGCGAAATGGCCGAAGGCGGCAAGCTGGCGGCGCATGACGGCAAAAAACCGAAGGTGGCGATGTTCTGCACCGGCGGCATCCGCTGCGAAAAGTCCACCGCGCTGCTGCGCTCCAAAGGCTTTGACAAGGTCTACCACCTCGAAGGCGGCATCCTCAAGTACCTGGAAACCGTGCCCGAAGCGCAAAGCACCTGGGAAGGCGAATGTTTTGTGTTCGACGAGCGTGTGTCCGTCGGCCACGGCCTCAAGCCCGGCGCCTTCACGCTGTGCCGCTCCTGCCGTGACCCGCTGAGCGAAGAAGACCGCCAGTCACCGCTGTACGAGCTGGGTGTGAGTTGCGCGCACTGCCATGCGAAGACGACGGAAGAACAGAAGGCCGGCTACCGCGAGCGCCAGCGCCAGGTCGAGCTGGCCGAGGCACGCAATGCCGCGCACATCGGCGTGCGGCAATCCGGCACCTGAAGCACCGGGTGTCTCAGGCCATGAACAGCGCCCTGCCTGTCCTGTATTCCTTTCGCCGCTGCCCGTACGCCATGCGCGCCCGGCTGGCGCTGGCCGCAAGCGGCGAGCCGCACGAACTGCGCGAAGTCGTGTTGAAGAACAAGCCCGCGGAGATGCTGGCCGCTTCGCCCAAAGGCACGGTGCCCGTGCTGGTGCTGCCCGGCGGCGAAGTCATTGATGAAAGCCTGGACGTGATGCTGTGGGCACTGCGGCGCAATGACCCCGAGGGTTGGCTCACATCACCGCAGGGCTCCCTTGACGACATGCTCGCGCTGGTGGCCGGCAACGACGGCGCTTTCAAGCGCAGCCTGGACCGCTACAAATACCCGAATCGCTACCCCGAAGAAGCCGCAGGCGACAACGCGGCTTTTGCCTTTTCACACCGGGCAGCATGCGCCAGCTGGCTGGGCCGGCTGGAAACCTTGCTGGCTGGCGRCTGGCTCTTCGGCATGCATGCCAGCCTGGCCGACATGGCCCTTCTGCCTTTTGTGCGCCAGTTTGCGCACACCGATGTGGCCTGGTTTGCCGCGCAACCTTGGCCGCGATTGCAGGCATGGCTGGCGCGCTTTGAAGCCAGCGCGCTGTACGAAGGTGTGATGGGCAAGCATGTGCCTTGGCAGGCGGGTGCGGTTTGAGCCTGTATTTGCTATCAAATCAATAGCTGCTCGCGCACGTTCTGATTGGGTGTGAAGCCGATTTGATGCTTGAAATCGGCCTGGAAGGCCGTTTTGGACGTGTTTTTGGCGGCAGGAAGCTACTTTTGAGCCCGGAAGCATCATTTTCGGAAAGAAAATGGCTCTCTGACCAATAACAACGGGTGCGAGCAGCTATCAAATGTATAGCAATCAACTCAGCCAGGAGACAGAGCCTGCTCACTACGYGCTATCAGCACCCACCAGGACGACTGGGAACTTCAGCGCTGAATGCGCGTAGACAGCACCACTGAGGTATTGGTGCGTTCCACCCCGTCGAGCAGGCCGATGCCGTCGATCAGTGCATCGAGCCGCTCGATCGAGCCGGCCTGCACGATGGCGATCATGTCAAAGGTGCCGCTGACCGAAAGCAGTGAGCGGACCTCGGRAATCTTGCGCAGCGCCGCCTCGACCGGGCCCGACAGCTTGGGGCCGACGGTGAGCATCACGTGGGCGGCTACCTGCGACTGCTCATACGCATCGCCAGTGCGCACGCCGTAGCCGGTGATGACCTTGTCGCGCTCCAGCCGCTCAATGCGGGCCTGCACCGCCGTGCGCGACAAACCCACCTTGCGGGCAAGCAAAGCCACCGGGCAGCGCGCGTTTTCACGCAATTCGCTGAGCAGTATCTGGTCTATGGCGTCGATATTCATGTGCCGGGTGTGAGGTGGTGRTTAAAGCAGGTTAGGCAAATAGCCGTTTCAAACCTTCTATTTGTCTAAATTATGGCTTCTATTTGTATAAATTGATACTACCAACCGCCGGCGCTGCGTTCCACAATCAGTCAACGCCCTTCACCTGGAGGGGCCCCATGAAGGAGCTGATATGAAAAAGATCATGGTCGTAGGCGCAGGCAAAATCGGCTCAACCATTGCCGCCCTGCTGGGTTCCAGTCAGGACTATGCCGTTACGGTGGTGGACGCGTCGCAGGCCGCACTGGCAGGTATCAAGGCGGGCCCCGGGGTTCAGCTAAAAGTGCTGGACGTCACCGACCCTGTTGCCCTGCGCGCGGCGCTTGAGGGGCAGTTTGCGGTGCTCAGCGCAGCGCCGTTTCACCTCACCACATCCATCGCCGAGGCGGCCGTGGCGGCGGGTGTGCATTACCTGGACCTGACCGAAGACGTGGCCAGCACGCGGCGGGTGCGTGAACTGGCCGCCACCGCGCGCTCGGCTCTGATTCCGCAATGCGGCCTGGCGCCGGGCTTTGTGTCCATCGTGGCGGCCGACCTGTGCCGGCGTTTTGACAGCCTGCACAGCGTGCGTATGCGCGTCGGCGCCCTGCCCCAGTTTCCGTCGAACGCGTTCAACTACAACCTGACCTGGAGCACCGACGGCGTCATCAACGAGTACTGCGAGCCCTGCGAAGCCATTGTGGAAGGCGTGCTGCGCCAGGTGCCGCCGCTGGCCGAACATGAAGAGTTTTCACTCGACGGCGTGACCTACGAGGCCTTCAATACTTCAGGCGGCCTGGGCACCCTGTGCGAGACGCTGCAGGGCAAGGTCACCAACCTCAACTACAAGACCATCCGCTACCCCGGCCACGCGGCGATCATGAAGGCACTGCTCAACGA
>NZ_JBFUBD010000169.1:0-5812 GCF_056405935.1 Polaromonas sp. P1_E3 | reverse complement strand
CCTGGATCTGGGGCACCACCGGACCTTCCACACGAAAATGCGTGTCCCGCCAGTGCTCCGGATCCTGCGCGGACCCGGTCCAGTTGGGCGCGATGCCCACGCCGCCGGTAAAGCCCACCTTGCCATCCGTCACCAGGAGTTTGCGATGCGTCCGGTTATTCATGCGCGCAAGGTTGTACCAGTGCGGCTTGTGGAATTTCCGAATTTGTACCCCCGCTGATTCCATTTCTTTCATGAAGGCCTCGTCCATTTTCGAGCTACCCACCCAGTCCAGCAGAACCAGGACCTTGACGCCGGCGCGCGCACGTTCCGACAGAGCGTCTGCAAATTGCTTGCCTATTGCACCCGACCAGTAAATATAGGTCTCGAAAGTAATGCTGCGCGTCGCGCCCTGGATGGCCTGCAGCATGGAGGGGAAGATCTGGTCGCCGTTGAGCAGTTCCGTGACCTGGTTGCCGCCGGTGATGCCCGGCCCCAGCAAGCTGCCCATCGCACGCATGAATTGGGGATCAGCGCTGCCGTAGAGGCGGGGCAGCTGCTCTGCGATCTTTTTTTCTCCGGCCGTGAAGTTCAGGGCGAGGAGGGCGGCGGACAGGCCGAGAACGAAAGCCAGGCCGGCGGTCAGGAGGGGGCGGTCGCGTAAATGCATGGCGTATTGTCCGCAAGGCAGCGCTTGCTGGAAGTAGGCCGCCAGCCCGTTTTGCAGCCAAGGTACGCCTCCGCAAAGGCGACAATATGCCCATGGCAAGCATGCAACTTCAAGATATTCTTTTCTCTCAGGGCTTTGGCACGCGGCGCGTGTGCGCGGGGCTGGTTCAACAGGGTTTTGTGGCTGTAGCGGGCGTCCCTTGTGCGGAACCAGCTATGGAATTTGTAGCAGAGGGGCTGCATTTCACGGTGCAGGGCGTGGTCTGGGAATACCAAGAGAAGGCCTACCTGATGCTGCACAAGCCCGCCGGTTACGAATGCTCGCAAAAGCCCAGCACTTACCCCAGCATTTACACGCTGCTGCCGGCGCCCATACGCCAGCGGGGCGGCGGCGCGGCCGCAGGCGTGCAGGCCGTGGGGCGGCTGGACCAGGACACGACGGGCCTCTTGCTGCTGTCGGATGACGGCAAGTTCATCCACCGCATGAGCTCACCCAAGCACCATGTGCCCAAAGTGTATGAAGTGCGGGCCAAGCACCCGGTCGATGACAGGCAAATCCAGAAACTGCTGGCGGGCGTGGTGCTGGACGACGACCCCAAGCCCGTGCGCGCCGCCGCGTGTGAGAAAACCGGTGAAAACCAGCTGAGCCTGACCCTGACTGAAGGCAAATACCATCAGGTCAAGCGCATGATCGCCGCGGTGGGCAACCGTGTGGAAGAGGTCGGCGGCCTGCACCGCTCACGTATCGGTACGCYGGATTTGCCGCCTGACCTGAAACCGGGCGGATGGCGCTGGCTGACGCCGCAAGACATGGCCAGCATTTCAGCGCCTTCGGTCAAAACCCCCTGAAACCGGTAAAAAACCTGATCCAGACGCAGCGGCAAGCGGTTACGCTGCCAGCTTCGCAAAAAGCAACCCGGAGGAACCATGAATCCACGCCGTCAATTCCTGAATGCCGCTGCAATCGGTGCCGTGGCCGCGCCATCGCTAGCCCTGGCGCAGCACGCGCCCAAAGCCGCGCGAGGCCCGATCCTGCTGACCGTCAGCGGACGGATCGGTGCGGGCAACCGCKGCGCCTTCGATCCGGCCCTCGACCAGATGATGGGCAAGCAGAAAATCCAGTTCGACAAGGCCCATGTCTTTGACTTCGCCGCACTCACCGCGCTGCCGGCCGTCACCATCAAGCCGACGCTGGAATATGACAGCAAGCCGCACACCTTGAAAGGCCCCTTGCTGGCCGATGTCATGAAAGCTGCCGGCGTGAAGTTGACCGACAAGACAACGCTTTTCCTGCGCGCCGTGGATGGCTACGCCGCCCAGGTCACCGCCGCTGAGGCCGGTAAATACCGTTTCATCGTCGCGACGCACCTCGACGGCCAGCCCATGGCGCTGGGCGGGCTGGGACCACTTTGGGCTGTGTATGACGCGGACCGTTTTCCCGACATGGCTGCCAAACCGCTGCCGGCGCGCTTTGCCTGGTGTCCCTGGGCGACGTACCACATCGAAGTCAAAGAGTCTTGAGTCGCACCTGCTTCGCGTCGAAATGACGGCTCAGGTCTTGCTTATAGATGAAATACGCCGGTAGACCAATAGGGACGGGCGCAAGCAGCTATGAAAAACGTAGCAGCTGCCGGGCGGTTCAATCGGCGTTTTTGAGAAAGTCAGTGATCGCTTCAACGGTTTTCTCAGGCTGGTCGCGCTGGGGCGAGTGCCCGCACTCCGCCAGCCTCAATTGCCGGGCATGGGGCGCCGCTACTGCAATCTCGTCCAGCTGCCGCATGGTGCCGTACTCATCCTCAAGCCCTTGAATAAGCAGCAGCGGCGCCGCAATGCGCGCGCAATCCGGCCGGATGTCAAAGCTGCGAAAGGCCGGCGACAGCCAGATATCGTTCCATTGCCAGAAAGCGGCGTCCACGTCAGCGTGGTAACGAGCCAGGCGCTCGCGCAAACCGCCTGACTCAAATGCAGTTTTGGCCTGGGCAATGGCCTGCACTGCGATGTCTTCGACCATCACGTGCGGCGCCATGGCGATGCAGGCCGCAACCGGGTGCCGGCTGGCATGGAGCAGGGCGATAGTGGCGCCGTCGGAATGGCCGAGCAACACGGGGTTTTCAATCCGAAGCGTATCCAGCAGCGCGGGCAACACCTCCCAGGCCTCGCGGTGCATGTAGTCGGGCAACAGGCGGCCTGAGCGCCGGCCATTCTGTTCCGCCGGCTCGCCGCGCACATCGGGCACCGGCTCTGACTGCCCATAGCCGCGCCGCGAATACACCACACCCGCCCGTCCGGTGGCCATGCATACCGCCTGGGGCCAGTCCAGGCCGCGCTGCGTCCAGAGGCTGACCGAGCCCAGGCCTTCATGCAAAAAAACCACCGGGGCGAGGTTGGCGCGCCCGTCGATGCGCCTGACCTCCAGGCACATGCCGTTGATCTCCATCAAATTCATCGTTGCATCGTAAAGGATGTAAACGATTGGGCGAACCGGGCGTTTGAAGCATGGGGCTCCAGAGGACTTTTGCGGCCTTCGGGCATTTGCCATGGCTGGCGCCGGTACACTAACCGGTTGCACGTAGAAAGACCGTTTTTGTGAATGTTTTCGTCCGTTTTGCCGCCACGTGGCTGTTTGCTTTTGCCGGTTTGGCATGTTCCAGCGCTTTTGCCCAGGCAGCTGCGGGTGCGGCGCCTTCAGGAATTGCGACGCCTGTTTTTGTGCTGAACTCGCTGGAAGACAGCGTGAGCGTGATCAACCCGGCCACCTGGACGGAAACCAGGCGCATTGCCACCGGCAAGCAGCCGCATCACCTGTACCTCACGCCCGATGAAAAATCGGTGATTGTTGCCAACGCACTGTCGGACTCGCTCACCTTCATCGACCCCAAAACCGCYGAAGTGCAGCGCACGGTTCGCGGCATCATCGACCCCTACCAGCTGCGCTTTTCGCCCGACATGAAATGGTTTGTGACCGCCGCCAACCGGCTCAACCACATCGACATCTACAAATGGGACGGCAAGGACATTGCGCTCGTCAAGCGCGTGGCTACCGGCCGCACGCCAAGCCATCTGTGGATAGACACCAAAAGCACCACGGTTTATTCAACCATGCAGGACAGCGACGAATTGATCGCCATCGACCTGCCCAGCCAGACCGTCAAGTGGCGCGTCAAGACGGGGTCCATCCCGGCCGACGTGTACGGTACCGCTGACGACAAACACCTGCTGGTGGGTCTGACCGGCGGCGACGCCGTCGAGGTGTATGACGTGAGCGGCGCGCAGCCGCAGCGCACCAAGATCATCAAGACGGGTGCCGGCGCACACGCGTTTCGCGCCTTCGGCGACAAACGCCATGTGCTGGTCAGCAACCGCGTGGCCAACAGCATCAGCAAGATCGACCTGCAGACCCTGGAAGTGGTGGACAACTACCCCGCGCCGGGTGGCCCTGACTGTATCGACGTGAGCCGTGATGGCAAGCAGATACTGGTCACATCGCGCTGGGCACGCAAGCTCACGGTGATCGACGTGGCAAGCCACAAGATCGTGCGGCAGGTTAATGTTGGAAAGAGTCCCCATGGTGTCTGGACGCTTGACCACGCGCCACGGTAGTTGGCCCCCACGGTCGCTCACTGCGTGTAGCTTCCTGCCTCCCGGGGGGGCCGCTGCGCCTGCGGCCCGGCAAAGCCGGTTCCGCGGCCCCGGCTTGGTTGGGAATCCCCCGCTGAGCGCTGCTGTGCCTGGCCTGCTGAAGTCGCTATCTGCTATTGTTTTGATAGCTGCTTGCGCCCATCCTGCTTGGGCTGCAGGCAAAAACAATGCACAAAAACCGGCACAAAACGCGCCGCAGCCGGCCGAAGCACCCTGCAAACCCGTCTACCTGACACTCGACACCGGCCACATGGCTGTTGCGCCGTTGATGGCTGACGTGCTGAATAAACACAAGGTCAAGGTCACTTTTTTTGCCGCCAACGAGCGCACGCAGACCGGCGACGGTAGCCTGGGCACGCAGTGGGCGGGCTGGTGGAAGGCGCGGGCGGGCGAAGGCCACGAATTCGCTTCGCACACCTGGGACCACGTTTACTGGCGGGCCGATGTGCCCGGCGCGGCTGGTGCGCCGATGCAGTTCAAGGTGCGGCCTTCCGCGGGGCCGCTGGACGGCAAGGATTTCACCTGGACGGCGAAGCAATACTGCGAAGAAATCGGCAAGTCCAGCAAACGCCTCGAAGAAATCACCGGCAAAAAAACACTGCCGCTCTTTCGCGCGCCGGGCGGAAAAACCTCACCGGCGCTGCTGGCGGCGGCCAAGTCCTGCGGCTTTGAGCACGTGGGCTGGTCGCCCGCAGGTTTCCTGGGTGATGAGCTCGCCAGCGAAAGGTTTGGCAACGATTTCCTGCTGAAGAAGGCGCTGCGCGACATCCGCTCCGGCGACATCCTGCTGGCCCACCTGGGCATCTGGTCGCGCAAGGATCCCTGGGCGCCTGCCGTGCTGGAGCCGCTCATCACAGGCCTTCAGTCACGGGGCTTTTGCTTCAAAACCCTGGCTGAACATCCCCAGTACAAAGACTGGATTGCTTCACAGGCCACCCCGGCGCCTGCCAGGCCTTCAAAATAAGCTGCATGGACTGGTTCAGCGATCTCTTTTCAATGGCGCAGCAATGGCTGTTTGAGTTCGCCGTGCAGCCGGCCATGTTTGCGCTGGGCATGGGCAACCTGCTGGAAGACGGCTACGACGCAACGGCCTGGTTCATGGTGGGCGTGATCCAGGTGCTGATCCTGCTGGCAATCATCGGCCCGCTGCAGCGCTGGCGGCCGGTTGAGCCCGTGCTGGACCGCGCCACCATACGCACCGATGTGCTCTACACCCTGATCCACCGGCTGGGCCTTTTTCGTATCGCGCTCTTTTTCACGCTGGACCCATGGTTTGACGAGGCTTTTGGTGCGCTGCGCACGGCCGGCTACGGCACTTTCCATTTAGACCAGTTGTGGCCGGGCGTGACGGACAACGCCCTTGTCAGTTTCGCGATTTACCTGGTGGTGTTTGACTTTGTGGCGTACTGGACGCATCGCGGCCAGCACCAGATTGAATGGTGGTGGCGCCTGCATTCGCTGCACCATGCGCAGCGGCAGATGACGATGTGGAGCGACAATCGTAACCACCTGCTCGACGACATCC
>NZ_JBFUBD010000168.1:0-5861 GCF_056405935.1 Polaromonas sp. P1_E3 | reverse complement strand
CCCTATAATCCGCTGGTCACCGGCAAGCCGGCGCGTCGAATCCTCTATCCAACCTTCCCAGCACCCGAAAGAGCACCATGGCTGAAGCCAATCTTGACCCCGTTTTCCAGATCCAGCGCGTTTACCTCAAGGATGTATCGCTGGAGCAGCCCAATTCGCCGGAAATCCTGCTGAGCCAGGAGCAGCCTGCGGTTGACATCCAGCTGGGCGTGGGCGCCACCCCTGTGGCCGACGGCCTTTTTGAAGTGTCCGTCACGGCTACCGTGCAGACAAAAATCGGCGACAAAACCGTGTTTCTGGTGGAAGCCAAGCAGGCCGGCATCTTTGAAGTCCGCAATGTGCCCGAAGACCAGATGGGCGCCATCCTGGGCATTGCCTGCCCGCAAATCGTCTACCCCTACCTGCGCGGCAATGTGGCCGATGTGATCCAGCGCGGCGGCTTCCCGCCTGTGCACATGGCTGAAATCAACTTTCAGGCCATGTACGAGCAGCAGCAGGCCCAGGCCGCTGCCGAATCGGCTGCGCCCCAGATCATCGTTTAACGGCCCGGCCGGGGCTCCCGGCTGCCGTCTCCTGCAGATTCACGCATGAAAATTCTGGTCATCGGCGCCGGCGCCTGGGGTACGGCTGTGGCTGTCAGCAGCGCTGCACGGCATCAGATCACCCTGTGGGCGCGCGATGCGGCTTTGGCCGCCGACCTGCGAACCAGCCGCGTCAATGCGCGCTACCTGCCCGGCGTGGCCTTGCCTGCCGGCTTGCAGCTTCAAGGTGGCGATGTGCCTCTGGCCGAAGCGATCAAGGACCAGGACCTCATCATCCTGGCGACGCCTGTTTCAGCAGCGCGCGGCATGCTGCAATCCCTGCAGCACGCCAGTGTTCCGGTGGCCTGGCTGAGCAAGGGGTTTGAAGCCCCGCTCGAGCCGGCTCCATCTGCAGCATCATTTGGCCTGATGGTCCATGAAATACGGGCGCAGGCAGCTATCAATTTAAGAGCGGGCGTGCTCAGCGGGCCCAGCTTCGCCCTTGAAGTCGCCCGCGGACAGCCGACCGCCCTGGTGGCCGCCAGTGAACACCCTGAAGTGCGCGAAGCACTGGTGGCGGCCTTTCACAGTGCCACCCTGCGTGTCTACGCCAATGACGACGTCGTGGGGGTGGAGGTGGGCGGCGCCGTCAAGAACGTGCTGGCCATCGCCACGGGGCTTTGCGATGGGTTGCAGCTGGGGCTGAACGCCCGGGCTGCGCTGATCACCCGCGGCCTGGCTGAAATGACCCGGCTGGGCGTGGCGCTGGGCGCGCGCGCCGAAACCTTCACCGGCCTTTCGGGCCTGGGCGACCTGGTCTTGACAGCCACCGGCGACTTGAGCCGCAACCGCAAGGTGGGCCTGCTGCTGGCTGAGGGCAAGACGCTGGCGCAAGCGGTGGACTCGCTCGGGCATGTGGCCGAGGGCGTGTATTGCGCCCGCACCGTGGTGCAGCGCGCAGCGGGGTTGGGCATCGAAATGCCGATTGCGCAAAGCGTGGTGGACTTGCTGGACGGCAAGCTCAAGCCGGCTGAAGCCGTGGCGGCGCTGATGGGGCGCGGGCCGACGGCGGAACTGGCCTGACCTCTGAGCGGCGGATTTCGCGCTCCCCGGTTATTGAAGCTGGCCTCTTTGGTATTGCTATTAAATATATAGCTGCTTGCGCCCGTCCTGATTGGACTACAGCCTTAAATAATGCCAAACGTCGGGGTGCTACGCAGCATGCGGGCCGCCTGCCTATTCGCACAAATGCAGCGTCACCAGCAGCGAAGCATCTCGCAATGCCGTCACGCTGTACTCCACTCCCCCCTCCAGCCATAACAACTGGCCGGCCTTCATGGTTTGCGTGCGGCCGCCCGCATTGAAAGCCACTTCACCGTCAAGGCACTGCACGGTCAGCTCGCCTTTGACATGGTGTGGCGGCACAGTCTTGCCTGCCGGCAGGATGAGGCGCATAACCTCGAGTTCATTGCTTTTGAACAGTGCGACGGTTCTGCTTTCCTGCAACTGGCCTGCCAGCGGCT
Source organism: Polaromonas sp. P1_E3 (assembly GCF_056405935.1). Lineage (NCBI taxonomy): Bacteria > Pseudomonadati > Pseudomonadota > Betaproteobacteria > Burkholderiales > Comamonadaceae > Polaromonas > Polaromonas sp. P1_E3. The sequence goes on along the minus strand of NZ_JBFUBD010000168.1, from coordinate 3,817 downwards.
GGATGTCGATGACTTGGCCGGCAGCGGCGTGGGAAATGGCCATGGTGAACTCCTGCGGACGTTGCGACGTGGAACGAACGCTTCCGTTATACCGCAGGGCTTTCGCGGGCGGCGTAGGCCAGCGGAGCAAGCCTGCGTCAGGGCGCGGAAACCGCCTTGTTGTACGCCAGGAAGACGTCGTCGCGAACCCAGCCCAGGGACTCATACAGCGCCTGCGCGGTGTGGTTGGTCCTGGCGGTGGTCAGGTCCAGCCGCGCAAAGCCGTGCTGTTGTGCGTGCGCGTGGGCGGCCTGCATCAGCGCGCGGCCGGCGCCCGACTTGCGTGAAGCGGGCGCTACATACAGGTCATACAGCGTGTAGATGGGCTGGGCAATCACCGAGCAGAAGCCGGGGTACAGCTGGCAGAAGCCGGCGAGCGCGCCGGTGCCGGGTGCGCCTTGCTCGGCCACAAGGATGACCGACTCGCGGTTTCGCATCCGGTTGCCGATAAAGTCCAGCGCCAGCGCAGCATCGGCAGGCTGTTCGTAAAACTGGCGATAGGCGTCAAACAGCGCGGCCACGGCAGGCTGGTCGTCCAAAGTGGCAAGGCGTACGGAAGGGGTGTTCATGTTGATTTGTGAGAAAAGACAAAAATCTGCCATCAGGTGGCGAACTGATTTTTTTAAGAAAAAGCCTGCAGCCCAGGCGGGACGAGCGCAAGCAGCTATCAAAAGTGGAGCGCGTGGGGGCCCGCCGGATGGCCTCCGGCGGTGGCCGGATTGGCCCGAATTCGGCCCGGGCCTAGATTTCCAGGTTGTCGATCAGCCGGGTGCTGCCCAGCTTGGCCGCGCCCAGCACCACCAGCGGCACATCGGCCAGCGGGCCTTGTGGTGCCAACAGGTCGGCTCGGCGGCGCACGGTCAGGTAGTCGGGCTTCCAGCCGCGGCGGGCCAGTGCCTGCATGGCCTGCGCTTCCAGGGCTGGCAGGTCGGGCGTGCTGCTGGCACGCGCGGCTTCGCCCAGGGCGCGTATGGCCCTGGAAAGCTCCACGGCTTCGGCGCGCTGGGTGGCGTTCAGGTAGCCGTTGCGCGATGACAGCGCCAGGCCGTCTTCGGCGCGCTGGGTTTCACCCGCCAGGATCTCGATCGGCAGCGCAAACTGCTGCACCATGCGGCGCACCACCATCACCTGCTGGTAGTCCTTTTTGCCGAAAGCCGCCACGCCCGTGGGCATGCCGGCAAACACGCAGGAAAACAGCTTGAGCACCACGGTGCTCACCCCAATGAAAAAGCCGGGCCTGAAGTGGCCTTCAAGGATGTCGCTGATATCGGTGGCCGGATGAACCTTGTAGCTTTGCGGCTCGGGGTAGAGGTGTTTTTCCAGCGGGGCGAAGAGCACGTTGCAGCCGGCCTCTTTCAGGCGCTCGGCATCGGCGTCCAGCGTGCGCGGGTAGCTGTCGAAGTCTTCATGCGGCGCGAACTGCAGGCGGTTCACGAAAATGCTGGACACACTCACGTCGCCCAGCGGCTTGGCCTGCCTGACGAGGGCGATGTGGCCGTCGTGCAGGTTGCCCATGGTGGGCACAAAAGACGGGCGCTTGTACGGGCTGAGCGCCTCGCGCAGCTCCGGGATGGTGTGGACGATCTGCATCTTTTTTCCTGACTCGTGAAGGGCGGGTGCGGTGAGGCCCGGTTTACCAGGCGTGGGTGGCATTCACCGGAAAGCTGCCGTCTTTCACGGCGCGCACATAGGCTTCCATGGCACCGCGCACACTTGCGGACTTGTTGTCCGGGCTTTCCATGAAGTTGCGCACAAACTTCGGCATCTTGCCCAGGTTCATGCCCAGCATGTCGTGCAGCACCAGAACCTGGCCCGCCGTGCCGTTGCCCGCGCCTATGCCGATGGTGGCGCAATGCGAGAGTTCCTGCGTCAATGCGGCCGACAGGGCTGCGGGCACCATCTCCAGCACCAACATGGCGGCGCCGGCGTCCTGCAGCTCGCGGGCGTGGCGCGTCATCGTGGCAGCGGCTTCGTCGCCCTTGCCCTGCACACGGTAGCCGCCCAGCGCATGCACGGTTTGCGGCGTCAACCCCAGATGGGCGCAGACCGGGATGCCGCGTTCAACCAGGAAGCGCACGGTGTCGGTGGTCCAGCCACCGCCCTCGAGCTTGACCATATGGGCCCCGGCCTGCATCAGCACCGTAGCGCTGCGCAGCGCCTGCTCTTTCGACTCGTGGTAACTGCCGAAGGGCAGATCGCCGATCAGCCAGGCCGTGGCGTGCGAGCGGCGCAGGCCGTTGGCCACGCACTCGGTGTGGTGACGCATGGTTTCCAGCGTTACGCCGACGGTGCTGGTCAGGCCCTGGCAGACCATGCCCAGTGAATCGCCGACCAGGATGCATTCCACACCGGCCGCGTCGGCCACGGYGGCAAACGTCGCGTCGTAGGCGGTCAGCATGGTGATTTTTTCGCCGTGCGCTTGCATCTCGCGCAGGCGCGGCAGGCTCAGCGGCTTGCGCGCCGGCGGAGTTGATGGCGTAGACGACGGCGGCAGCGTGCCGTAAGGCGTAGCTGATGCTGGATTGGAAGTGTCGGCAGAAGTCGTCATGGGTGCGTCCGGAATTTAGCGAGAGTCTAACCAGCTTCGCCGTGCTTTTTTGCCGGCGGTTTAGAGAGGCCAGACAAAGGCCGGGAAACGGATGGATTCGCGAACGACTCAGCGCACTTCGGGCGCGGACCGGCTCATGCCCAGGCGTTCCAGCAGCTTCACATCGGCGTCGGTGTCGGGGTTGCCGGTGGTCAGCAGTTTGTCGCCGTAAAAAATCGAATTGGCGCCGGCCAGGAAGCACAGCGCCTGCACGCCGTCGCCCATTTGCYGGCGGCCGGCCGACAGCCGCACGCGTGCCGTCGGCATGGTGATGCGGGCCACGGCAATCGTGCGTACAAATTCAAACGGGTCCAGGTCGGCCTGGTTGGCCAGCGGCGTGCCTTCGATTTTCACCAGGTTGTTGATGGGCACCGATTCGGGGTAGGGCGAGAGGTTGGCGAGTTCGGCCACCAGGCCGGCGCGCTGGCGGCGCGTCTCGCCCATGCCGACGATGCCGCCGCAGCAGACCTTGACGCCGGCGCTGCGCACGCGCGCCAGTGTGTCGAGCCGGTCCTGGTAGTCGCGCGTGGTGATGATGTCGCCGTAAAAATCAGGTGCGCTGTCGAGGTTGTGGTTGTAGTAGTCCAGGCCCGCGCTCTGCAGCGTTTGCGCGTGGCCGTCTTCCAGCATGCCCAGCGTGGCGCAGGTTTCCAGGCCCAGTGCTTTCACCGTGCGCACCAGCTCGGCCACTTTTTCAATGTCGCGGTCTTTCGGCGAGCGCCACGCCGCGCCCATGCAAAAACGTGTGGCACCCGCGGCTTGCGCGCGCTGGGCGGCGGCCAGCACCTCGGCCGGCTCCATCAACTTGCTGGCCTCCACGCCGGTGTCGTAGCGCGCGGCCTGCGGGCAGTAGCCGCAGTCTTCGGCGCAGCCGCCCGTCTTGACGGACAGCAAGGTGGCGAACTCGATGTGCGTGGGGTCGAAGTTTTCGCGGTGCACCGTTTGGGCGCGGTGCATCAGTTCCGGAAAGGGCAGGTTGAACAAAGCCTCGATGGCGTCCACACTCCAGCGCTGCCCACCAGCCTGTTCGGCTTGTGAAATCTGCGGGCGCGGGCGGTGGAGCGTGATGGTTTGTTCTGCAACGTGGGACATGGTCTCTTTCCTTTCGGGAATGGGTTTTTGAGTCTATCTGATGCGTTTTTTAGTAGCCTGCTTCAACCTGGCAGCGGATGCTTCGACAGGGCTGTCAGG
>NZ_JBFUBD010000167.1:0-5895 GCF_056405935.1 Polaromonas sp. P1_E3 | reverse complement strand
TGCCCATGGTGGCCAACCTGGCGATTTCCAACGTGCCGGGCCCGCCGGTGCCGCTGTACCTGGCCGGCGCGAAGTTCCTGACCTTCCATCCGCTGTCCATCGTCATGCATGGGCTGGCGCTCAACATCACGATCCAGACCTATGCCGGCCATGTGGATTTCGGCATCGTTGCCGACAAGAAGGCGCTGCCGCATGCGAAGGATTTGGCGAAAGCAATCGAGGAGGCCTTCACTCAGGCCCAAGCCTTGATGGTGAGCACAGCGCCTGTTGCGCCCGCCGCCACAGCGCCCACGCCGAAAAAGAGGGCCAAAAAAGTCTCCGTTAAAGCCGCAGTGAAGGCCGCCCCGGTAAAAACCCGCAAAGCCGCTGTCACGAACGCGACGAAAACCGCCGCGAAGCGTCTACGTTAGAGAGACCTCTCTCTGTGAAAAACCGCAAGCGCCTCCATACTCTTTGAGTCGGAACTCCAAAAAGACAATCAATGCTTCAAGCCATGGCAAGCCCGTCATCCAGGCGAACTCCGTCTTCATCCTCCCCCCAAGATCAAGAAAAACCGTCTCCGCACGATGTTCCGCCCAGCGCCTGGCTGCTGGCGCTTGAACTGCGTGCGTTCTGGGAATTCGGCGCATTGCTACCCGCCTGGCCTTTGCTGGCCCGCGCACCACGCGGTGACGGCCATGCCGTGATGGTGTTTCCGGGCTTGTCGGCCAACGACGCCACCACGGTGCCGCTGCGCCAATACCTGCAGTCGCTCAACTACAAGCCGTGGGGCTGGGAACAGGGCTTTAACTTCGGCCCGCGCGCCGGCGTGCTGGAAGAAGCCCGCGACAGCCTGGCCCGCACCTTCGAAACCACCGGCCGCAAGGTCAGCCTGATCGGCTGGAGCCTGGGCGGCGTCTACGCGCGCGAACTGGCCAAGGAGCTGCCGCACATGGTGCGCGGCGTCATCACGCTGGGCACGCCGTTTGCAGGTTCGCACAGGGCCACCAACGCCTGGCGCATCTACGAACTCACCAGCGGCCGCAACGTGGAGCGCGAATCCGAAAGCTACGACCTGCCGGCCGCCCCGCCTGTGCCGACTACCAGCATTTATTCGCGTAGCGACGGTGTGGTGGCCTGGCAGGCCAGCATCCAGGCGCCCAGCGCCGCCCATGCGCAGACCGAGAACATCGAAGTGCTGGCCAGCCATATCGGCATGGGCGTGAACCCCAGCGCCTGGTGGGCCGTGGCCGACCGCCTGGCACAACCGGAAGGCCAGTGGAAGCCGTTTTCGCGCGAGGACAAGGGCAAGCTGCACGGCCTGGTGTTTCCGGATCCTGCGCGAAAGAAATAACTTTCCGGCGCGACGCTGCACGTCAGCACAAACCTACATACGCAGCCGCCGTCGTCTTCCTTCTGAAACAGGCCACGCCCCCGATGCTGGGGCTTTCAACGCTTGTTGGGAGACACCATGGACCACGCCATTGCCAGCATGCAGCCTTGCATAGAGGCCTGCACCCAATGCCACCACACCTGCCTGCAGACGGCCATGACGCACTGCCTGCAGGTGGGCGGCAGCCACACCGAGCCGGACCACTTCACGCTGATGCTGAACTGCGCGGAAATCTGCCAGCTCTCAGCAAACCTGCAGCTCAGCGGCTCTGAATTCGTAACGAAATTTTGCGCCTTGTGCGCCGAGGTGTGCGAGGCCTGCGCCGCCAGCTGCGAAGCCATCGGGGATATGGAGGAATGCGCCGCAGCCTGCCGCAGGTGCGCTGAAAGCTGCGCCAGCATGGCGGATGTCTGACGCGGGCCCTCGCATCGGGTCGACCGCGCAAGCCATGCACGAAAAAAGCGCCTGCAGACAATGCTGCAGGCGCTTTTTTATGTTTTGCCCAGAACCATCGCTATACTTTTTATAGCTGCTTGCGCACGGCCTGAGCCACTCCTGGCGCTAAAACGCTCGCATTTTCGGTGTTTTCAGGGTTTTCGGTGTTTTCGGGAACAAGACCTGAGCCTCAGGCCTTGCTGGCCTTTGCATAGTTGGCAATACCGTCCGTGATTTCTTTTTTCGCAGCATCAGGGCCTTCCCAGCCCAGCACCTTGACCCATTTGCCTTCTTCCAGGTCCTTGTAGTGCTCAAAGAAATGCGCAATGGTCTTCAGGCGCAGCGGGTTCATGTCCTCAGGCTTTTGCCACTGGGTATAGAGCGAGCATTTCTTGTCGATGGGCACCGCCAGAACCTTGCCGTCTTCACCGGCCTCGTCCGTCATTTTCAGGATGCCGATGGCCCGGCAGGTCACCACCACACCGGGGATCAGCGGCACGGGGGTGATCACCAGCACGTCGACCGGGTCGCCGTCGCCGCTGATGGTCTTGGGCACATAGCCATAGTTGGTGGGGTAGTGCATGGACGTGCTCATGAAGCGGTCCACAAAAATCGCGCCGGACTCCTTGTCCACCTCGTACTTCACCGGGTCGGCATTCATCGGGATCTCGATGATGACGTTGAAGGATTCTGGAACGTTTTTGCCGGGGGAAACTTTATCGAGGGACATGGTCGCTTGAGTTCTTTATGGAAGGAAGAAAAAAGGGAAGAAAAAAGGGAAGAAGGAAGGGATGAAGAAAGGGGGAAAAGAAGATTCTTAAAACACATGGGCTACCTGCGCAGCCGTGGCACAGGCCAACTGCTCGGTATTTACCCTCATTTTACTGATTCACACCTTACGGTTCTTAAAGTTGTCATGTTTTCACTGTAAATTGCGCGAGTTGGCCAATCGTCTTGTCTCTACGTAGAACAAGCAACGAGGAAGCAACGCAGCGGGGGTCAAGACACCATTTGCTAGCGTTGAAACCCCCTCCAAGCGAAAAACAACGTAGGAGATTTCTATGACAGGCAACTCAGCGCTTATTCTTGCGCTCGTCTGCGGGCTGGTCGCCGTGGGTTACGGCATCTGGGCCCGCAGCTGGATTCTTTCCCAGGATGCAGGCAATGCCCGCATGCAGGAAATTGCAGCCGCCATTCAGACCGGCGCCGCCGCATACCTTGCAAGGCAATACAAAACCATCGCCATTGTGGGCGTCGTCCTCGCCGTGCTGATCGGTTTTTTCCTTGACGGAAAAACCGCCATCGGCTTCGTCGTCGGCGCCGTGCTGTCAGGCGCCTGCGGCTTCATCGGCATGAATGTGTCGGTGCGAGCCAATGTGCGTACCGCGCAGGCCGCAACCAAAGGCATTGGCCCCGCGCTTGACGTCGCCTTCCGCGGCGGCGCCATCACCGGCATGCTGGTCGTGGGCCTGGGCCTGCTGGGTGTAAGCGGCTTTTACTGGTTTCTGGTGGGCAACGGCAACTACACGCCTGACCTGAAACTGGCCAACCTGCTCAACCCGCTGATTGGTTTTGCCTTTGGCTCCTCCTTGATTTCCATCTTCGCCCGGCTGGGCGGCGGCATTTTCACCAAGGGCGCCGACGTCGGCGCTGACCTGGTGGGCAAGGTCGAAGCCGGCATCCCCGAAGATGACCCGCGCAACCCGGCCGTCATCGCCGACAACGTGGGCGACAACGTGGGCGACTGCGCCGGCATGGCCGCCGACCTGTTTGAAACCTACGCCGTCACACTGATTGCCACCATGGTGCTGGGCGCCCTGCTGCTGTCCGGCGCAGGCGCCACTGCGGCGGTTTACCCGCTGGCGCTCGGCGGTGTGTCCATCATCGCCTCCATCATCGGCTGCTTCTTCGTGAAAGCCTCGCCCGGCATGAAGAACGTGATGCCGGCCCTCTACAAGGGCCTGGCAATTGCCGGTGTGCTGTCGCTCATCGCGTTTTACTTCGTCACGATATGGCTGATGCCCGACAACGCCGTCACAGCAAGCGGCACACAGATCCGCCTCTTCGGCGCCTGCGCCGTCGGCCTGATCCTGACCGGCGCGCTGTGCTGGGTSACCGAGTACTACACCGGCACGCAATACAAGCCGGTGCAGCACATTGCACAGGCATCGACTACCGGCCACGGCACCAACATCATTGCCGGCCTGGGCGTCTCCATGCGCTCGACCGCATGGCCGGTGATTTTTGTCTGTATTGCCATCCTGACGGCGTACTCGCTCGCGGGCCTGTACGGCATCGCGATTGCCGCTACCTCCATGCTGAGCATGGCCGGCATCGTGGTTGCGTTGGACGCCTATGGCCCTATCACCGACAACGCCGGCGGCATCGCCGAAATGGCCGAGCTGCCCAGCAGCGTGCGCGACATCACCGACCCGCTGGACGCCGTGGGCAACACCACCAAGGCCGTGACCAAGGGCTACGCCATCGGATCGGCCGGCCTTGCCGCACTGGTATTGTTTGCCGACTACACCCACAAGCTCGAAGCCTACGGCAATGTGATCAGTTTCGACTTGAGCAATCCCAAGGTCATCGTCGGCCTCTTTATCGGCGGATTGATCCCCTACCTGTTTGGTGCCATGGCGATGGAGGCCGTGGGCCGTGCCGCCGGCGCCGTAGTGGTTGAAGTGCGCCGCCAGTTCCGCGACATCAAGGGCATCATGGACGGCACGGGCAAGCCCGAGTACGACACGGCGGTGGACATGCTGACCACAGCCGCCATCAAGGAAATGATGATCCCTTCGCTGCTGCCTGTGGTCGTACCGATTGTGGTTGGCCTGGCGCTCGGCCCACAGGCCCTGGGGGGCCTGCTGATGGGGACCATCGTGACCGGCCTCTTCGTCGCCATCTCGATGTGCACAGGGGGCGGCGCATGGGACAACGCCAAAAAGTACATTGAAGATGGCAACCACGGCGGCAAGGGCTCGGAGGCGCACAAGGCCGCCGTGACCGGCGACACCGTGGGCGACCCCTACAAGGACACAGCCGGCCCGGCCGTGAACCCGCTGATCAAGATCATCAACATCGTGGCACTGCTGATCGTGCCGCTGGTGATGAAGTTCCACGGCGGTGCGCAGGCGGCGCCCAGCGCGCCCATGGAAGCCCCCGCTGCCGTTAGCGCGCCCGCAGCGACACCCGTGGCGCCCGCCATGCCCGCACCTGCCCCGCAGCAGGCACCGGCGGCTGCGGCAACTCCCACGCCAGCGGCGCCCGCCGCTGCTGCTTCACGTTAAGCCTTTCGCTCCAGGCAAAAAGCCCTGCAATGCAGGGCTTTTTCTTTGGGCGTCCGGTGAGAGCCGAACTTTAAAGGTTTGTGGCTCAGGCTGGCATCCACTGGCTGGAACCAGGCCCGGGCAGCGCCAGATCCGGTGCGGCAGTCAGGCTTTCAAAGTACCTGATTTCGCGGAGTGCTTCGCTCAGCGTCATCTCTCCGGCATTCATCAGGCAGCCGGTCAGGTGTTCCGTCAAGGCGGTGTACTGGGCCAGGGTGGCCTTGGTTTCGCTGTAAAGCCGCTCGCTCTGGGCTTCCATGATGCTGCGGGTCTCCTCGTCCGGCGGCGCAGAGCCACCGTCCTTGACGAGCGCGGCATAGTTCAGCCGGGTCTTGCGGTACATGCCCATTTCCGCCACCGCATGGTGCAGCAGCCGCGTGACACGGGTGATGTCATTGTGGGCGCCGCCCGTGGTGCCGTCTTCGCCGAAGAAAATTTCCTCGTTCGCCATGCCGCCCAGCAGCACGCGCACCTCATGCTCCATGTCGCCCTTGGTCTTGAGGAGGTTGCTGTCCTGCTTGTGCAGCACAAACCCCAGGGCATTGTTGCGGGGATTGGCTTTCAGCGAGATCTTGATGGTGGTCATGCCGGCCAGCAAAGCGTCCCAGTTGCCGTCCGCCAGCTTGCGCTGGTGCTGAAAATCCATCAGGAAGTGGCCCCACTCGTGCACGGCGATGATGCGGCGGTCCCGCTCGCGCTCCTTGGTGGTGTTGTCGTTGACATTGCCCACCAGCACGCGCTCAGCCGCCTGCATCAGGG
>NZ_JBFUBD010000166.1:0-5927 GCF_056405935.1 Polaromonas sp. P1_E3 | reverse complement strand
GCAAGATCGATCCGCTGATCGGCCGCCAGTATGAAGTCGAGCGTGTCATCCAGATCCTCTGCCGCCGCCGCAAGAACAACCCGCTGCTGGTCGGTGAGGCCGGTGTGGGTAAAACTGCAATTGCCGAGGGCCTGGCCTGGCGCATCACACAAAAAGACGTGCCCGAAATCCTGGCCGAAGCCAATGTGTATTCACTCGACATGGGTGCCTTGCTCGCCGGCACCAAGTACCGCGGTGATTTTGAGCAACGCCTGAAAGGCGTCCTCAAGGCGCTGAAGGACAAGCCCAACGGCATTCTGTTCATCGACGAGATCCACACCCTGATCGGTGCCGGTGCGGCCTCGGGCGGCACGCTGGACGCGTCCAACCTGCTCAAGCCGGCGCTGTCCAGCGGCCAGCTCAAGTGCATCGGCGCGACCACTTTCACCGAATACCGCGGCATCTTCGAAAAAGATGCAGCCCTGTCGCGCCGCTTCCAGAAGGTCGATGTGGTCGAGCCGACCGTGCAGGAAACGGTCGACATCCTCAAGGGACTGAAGTCGCGTTTTGAAGAGCACCACAGCGTCAAGTACGCCGTGGCCGCCCTGCAGGCTGCGGCCGAGCTCAGCGCCAAGTACATCAACGACCGCCATCTGCCCGACAAGGCGATTGACGTGATCGACGAAGCCGGCGCCGCCCAGCGCATCCTGCCTGCGTCCAAACGCAAGAAGATCATCACCAAGGCCGAGGTCGAAGAGATCGTGGCCAAGATCGCCCGCATTCCACCCGCCAACGTCTCCAACGACGATCGCGGCAAACTGCAGACGCTTGAGCGTGACCTGAAAAGCGTGGTTTTCGGCCAGGACAAGGCGCTTGAAGTGCTGGCCTCCGCCGTCAAGATGGCACGCTCGGGCCTGGGCAAGGACGACAAGCCGATCGGCTCTTTCCTGTTCTCCGGCCCTACCGGCGTCGGCAAAACGGAAGCCGCCAAACAGCTGGCCTACATCATGGGTATCGAGCTCATCCGCTTCGACATGTCGGAGTACATGGAACGCCATGCCGTGAGCCGCCTGATTGGCGCGCCTCCGGGTTACGTCGGCTTTGACCAGGGCGGCCTGCTGACCGAGGCCATCACCAAGAAGCCGCATGCCGTGCTGCTGCTCGACGAGATCGAAAAGGCGCACCCGGACATCTTCAATGTGCTGCTGCAGGTGATGGACCACGGCACGCTGACGGACAACAACGGGCGCAAGGCCGATTTCCGCAATGTCATCATCGTCATGACCACCAACGCCGGTGCCGAGACGATGAACAAGGCGACCATCGGCTTTACCAACCCGCGCGAGTCCGGCGACGAGATGGCCGACATCAAGCGCCTGTTCACGCCCGAGTTCCGYAACCGCCTGGAYGCGACTGTCAGCTTCAAGGCGCTSGACGAARCCGTCATTCTGCGCGTGGTCGACAAGTTCCTGCTGCAGCTCGAAACGCAACTGGCCGAGAAGAAGGTTGAAGTCACCTTCACCGATACGTTGCGCAAGTACCTCGGCAAGAAGGGCTTTGATCCGTTGATGGGTGCACGCCCGATGCAGCGCCTGATCCAGGACACCATCCGCCGCGCGCTGGCCGACGAACTGCTGTTTGKCCGCCTGACCGAAGGTGGCCGCCTGACAGTGGACATGAAGGTCACTGCGGACGAGAAGGGTGTTGAGACCGGGGAAGTCCAGCTCGACATCCAGCCGCTGCCCAAGAAGGAAGGCAAAGCCAAGCCCGAAGCCGAAGCGGCCGAAACGAACTGATCCTTCACTGACCCAGTTGAGGCAGCTGCGCGCTTAGTGTCCGCGCACCCAAAAAAGGCCGGTAGCATCACGCTATCGGCCTTTTCTCGTTTTCGACCGCATTCCCAACTAAAAGACCCGCCTTGATCCTTCCCGAACTCAGCCCCGAATGGAAAACCGGCCTCTCAGTGGCCTGGAGTGCCTACATTGCCGTGCTGTCGATCTGGATCGTGATGCAAAAGCGCGCCCCGGTCTCCACCATGAGCTGGATCCTGTCGCTGGCGCTGTTGCCGTTTGCGGGTTTTGTCGTTTATTACTTCCTGGGCCCACAGCGCCTCAAAAAACAGCGTCTCAAACGCTTGCGCAGCCGCGCGGGCGCGCGGGGTGATGCCGATCTGGCACAGCTGCAGGGAATGGCCGAAAGGGCGCCCCCGGCCCTGCGGCAAATGACGGCTCTGGGCACGGCTGCCTGCGGCCTTCCGGTTTCCAGTGCCACCGCTGTCCAGCTGCTTTCGGGCGGTGCGCGGGCGTTTGACAGCATTTTCGAGGCGATCCGCGAAGCCCGAGACCATGTGCACCTGGAATACTATATTTTTGAGCCCGACCGGATCGGTACGGCCCTGCGAGACTTGCTGGCAAAAAGGGCAGAGCAAGGCGTCAAGGTGCGGCTGCTGGTCGATGCGCTCGGCTCCAAGCGCCTTGGCCGCCGGTTTATGGCGCCGCTGGAGGCCGCTGGTGTCAAGGTCGCGTTCTTTCATGACACCCGCATAGGCCGCCGCCTGCGCCCGGTGACCAACTACCGCACCCACCGCAAGATCGTCGTCTGCGACGGCCGTGTCGGCTTTACGGGGGGCGTCAACATCACCGATGAAGAAGACCGGCGCACCCGGCCTGACGCCTACCACGATGTGCACCTGCGCATTGAGGGCAGCGCGGTGCGCTGGCTGCAGACGACCTTCCTGGAGGACTGGACCTATGCCACCGGCGAATCGCTCACGGATACGGACCGAAGCCTTCCGCATTTGCTGCCCCTTCTGGTGCCCGACGAAGAGGCCGGCGATATTCCCGTGCAGGTGGTGACCAGCGGGCCGGACAACATGCTGGAGCCGATTCACCGCATGCACCTGGCCGCCATCAATGCCTCCACCCAGCGCGCCTGGTTGACCACGCCTTACTTTGTACCTGGAGAGCCCGCGCTGATGGCGCTGACGAGCGCCGCGCTGCGCGGTGTCGACGTGCGTTTGCTGGTGCCGCGCCGCAGCGACAGCTTCATCGTCAGCGCCGCGGCACGTTCCTATTTTGACGAACTGATTGCCGCCGGCGTCAAGGTCTGGGAATACAAGGCCCGCATGCTGCACTCCAAGACGCTGGTGGTCGACGACAGCTGCGCGATGGTCGGCACCGCCAATTTCGACAACCGCAGCTTTCGCCTCAATTTCGAGGTGATGGCTGTGGTTTATGGCCCCGCGCTGGCAGTGCCGCTTGCTGCGCAGTTTGAAACCGACCTGCTGAGCGCCGCACCCGTGCGCGCAAACCGGCCCCAGAACTTTCTGATGCGCCTGATCGACGCCACGGCGCGGCTGTTTTCCCCCTTGCTCTGATTACCGAGTTCCCCATGCCCCATACCTTCCTCTGGCACGACTACGAAACCTTCGGCATCAACCCGCGGCGCGACCGGCCTGCGCAGTTTGCCGGTATTCGGACCGACGCCGAGCTCAACGAAATTGGCGAGCCGTTGATGATTTACTGCAAGCCCGCCGGTGATTACCTGCCGGACCCGAACTCCTGCCTCATCACCGGCATTACGCCCCAGGTATGCCTCGAAAGCGGTATCCCTGAACATGCCTTTGCAGCACAAATCGAGGCCGTGCTGGCCGAACCGGGCACGATTGGTGTGGGCTACAACACCATCCGCTTCGACGACGAAGTCACGCGCTACCTGTTCTGGCGCAACCTCATTGACCCGTATGCGCGTGAATGGCAAAACGACTGCGGCCGCTGGGACCTGCTCGATGTCGTGCGCATGGCCTATGCGCTGCGGCCCGAGGGCATCACCTGGCCGCTCAAGCCCGATGAACGCAGGCCCGACGACGCCAGCGCCGTTCGCCCCAGCTTCAAGCTCGAAGACCTGGCACGCGCCAACGGCCTGGTGCACGAATCGGCGCACGACGCCCTGTCGGACGTGCGCGCCACCATCGCGCTGGCCCGCCTGATCCGCAAGGCACAACCCAAGCTCTTTGACTTTTGCCTGGGCCTGCACAAAAAAGACCGCGTGGCCGCCGAGCTGGGCCTGCCCACCAGTCCACAGACGGCCCAGCCGTTCCTGCACGTCTCGGGAATGTTCCCGCCAGAGCGCGGCTGCCTGGCCGTCATGTGGCCGCTGGCAACGCACCCATCCAACAAAAACGAGCTGCTGGCCTGGGACCTCTCGCAAGACCCGAGCGAGTTGCCGTTGCTCGACGTTGCCACGTTGCGGCAACGCCTTTTCAGCAAATCGGCAGATCTGCCGGAGGGCGTGCTGCGCCTGCCCATCAAGTCGGTGCACCTGAACAAGTCACCCATGGTCGTGCGCTAGCTGGCCACGCTGTCGCCGGAGATGGCGGCGAAATGGAATGTAGACATTGCCGCGGCGCTGGCCAACGCCGAAAAAGCCGCCGGCCTGCCTGACATGAGCGCCATCTGGCCCGAAGTTTTCCAGCGGCCCAAAGAGCCCGCGCCGGATGTTGATGAAGACCTGTACGGCGGTTTCATCAACAACACCGACCGTCGCAGGCTCAATCAGTTGCGTGCCTTGTCTCCCGCCGAGCTGGCCCATGCCCGCATCGGCTTTGACGACGAGCGCTTGGGGGACCTGGTGTTTCGCTACCGGGCGCGTAATTTTCCGGAAACCCTGTCGCCTGAAGACGCCGAACGCTGGGAAGCGCATCGCGCTGCGCGCTTGCTGGAGGGTGAGGGCGGTGCGCGCAATGTGGATGCGCTGTTTGCCGAGATTGATGTGTTGGCGGAGACGGCGGATGAGAAGGGACAGGCGGTGCTTGAGGCGCTTTATGAATATGCGGAGATGATTGCGCCGGAGATGTCCTAGCGCTGTCTTCTGTGGTTTGTTTCTGTTCCGGCGTCGCTTGCTTTGCTAAGGTAGCTGGCCGGGGGGTGCCCGGCATGCAAGTAACTTTCTTTTGCTTCGCCAAAAGAAAGTCACCAAAGAAAAGGCGACCCTGGTTCCTGCGACCCCTGCGCTGCGCTASGGGGCAACCTGCGGTGCTCGGCTCAGGCGGGGTCTCGCTCGAACTCGCCTTCGGCTCAGACAATCGCGATCCCTGATCCGCCTGAGCCTGCGCTCCTCGGCGCATGCACAAGGGGCAATCGGGATCGGGAGCCAATACCAACAAGTACTCGCCATGGCGAGTACTTGTTTCTTCMGGTATTCGGGGTCCTGTTTTCGGCTGCTTGGCTGTTCGGTATTCCTTTTCCCCACCCCTTGTGSATGCGCCGAGGAGCGSAGGKCCAGACGGATCAGGGCAAAAACTTGTTTGAGCCGAAGGCGAGTTGTTTTTGACCCCGGCTGGACCGAGCACCGCAGGTTGCCCGCAGCGAAGCGKAGGGACGCAGGAACCAGGGTCGCCTTTCTTTTGCTTACTTTTCTTTGGCGAAGCAAAGAAAAGTGAGTTGCATGCCGGGCAACCCCCGGCCAGCAGGATTCAGAGAAGGGCGCGCCCATCAAATGAACAACCACTTCAAAAGAAAACTGCTATCAATTAAATAGCTGCCAGCGCTCGTCCACATTAGCCGAAATGCCTATTTCCTAAAAAACCTCAAGCCACAGCCCGCTCCACCAAAGGCGCATAAGCGTTACCAAACCGGTTGGCCAGAAAATCCCCCAACGCAATATCCTCCTGCCGCACAAATCCCCGCGCAGGCAACCGCCCGTTAGCCAGCAAATCCAGCACCGTGCAAATACCAGCCGCCGTCGTGATCTGGATCGCGCTGCGCAGCACGCCGCCGACAACATGGCTGTAGACCTTGCGGGCATAGGTTTCCTGCATCAGCCGGYCTTCGCGCTGGCCGCTCACGGTCACGAACACAATCACCACGTCCTGCATCGTCGTGGGCAGGGCGTTTTCCAGGATGTCTTTCAGCACACCGCGGCGGTCGCGCAGGCGCAGGTCGTTGAGC
>NZ_JBFUBD010000165.1:0-5953 GCF_056405935.1 Polaromonas sp. P1_E3 | reverse complement strand
TGCCGGCGGTGCGCACGATCGGGCCGAACACGTCGACGATCAATTTGGATGAGCCGCAGAGCGCACCCGCCATCACACGGCCCTGGCCGTCCAGGTACTTAGTGCCCGAATGCATGATGAGGTCAGCGCCGAATTCCACCGGACGCTGCAGGGCCGGTGAGCAAAAGCAGTTGTCGACCGCGAGCAGCGCGCCGACGCTGTGCGCCAGGTCAGCCAGTGCCGCGATGTCACAAACTTCGGTCAGCGGATTGGTCGGTGTTTCGGCAAACAGCAGCTTGGTACCGGGGCGCAATGCCGCCCTCCACTCGCCTACGTCGGTCTGCGATACGAAAGTCGTCTCGACGCCGAACTTGCCAAACTCACGGCCAATCAGCGCAATGGTCGAGCCGAACATCGAACGCGAACAGATGACGTGGTCGCCGGCCTTGAGCAGCCCCATGCACATCATCAGGATGGCGCCCATGCCCGTCGAGGCGCCGATAGCGGCTTCGGTGCCTTCCATGGCGGCAAGGCGGCGTTCAAAACTGGTGACCGTCGGGTTGGACGTGCGGCCATAGGTGTAGCCTTCCGTCGGGTCGGCAAAGCGCCGCGCCGAGGTCTCGGCATCAGGCTGCACAAAGCCGCTGGTCAGGTACAGCGCTTCGGAGTTTTCGCCATGCTGGCTGGGCTCCAGCGCCACGCGCACCGCCAGCGTGTCGCGGTGCAGGTTGCGCGGCAGTTCTCTCTTCTTGGTCATGCTCAGGCTTCCTGCGGATTGGGCAATGCCAGGCGGGACACGTCCACGTCGCTGTCTTCACCAATCTTCTCGGCGGTGTCGGCGCGCTGCGAATTCATCGCCGCAATGGTTTCAGCGGTCACGTCGCCCGTGATGTAGACGCCGTCAAAGCAGGAGGCGTCAAAGCCGTCGAGCTTGCCGTTGAGCGAGCCGATGGCGCGCTTCATGCCTTCCACGTCCTGGTAAATCAGCGCGTCGCAGCCGATGACTTCGCGGATCTCTTCGACCGTGCGGCCATGGGCCACCAGTTCGCCGGGCGTAGGCATGTCGATGCCGTAGACGTTGGGGTAACGCACCGGCGGCGCTGCGCTGGCAAGGTACACCTTGCGCGCACCGGCGTCACGTGCCATCTGCACGATCTCGCGGCTGGTGGTGCCGCGCACGATGGAATCATCCACCAGCAGCACATTGCGGCCCTTGAATTCGCTGGCAATCACGTTGAGCTTCTGGCGCACGGACTTCTTGCGCACGCCCTGCCCCGGCATGATGAAGGTGCGGCCCACGTAGCGGTTTTTCACAAAGCCTTCGCGGTACGGAATGCCCAGCAAATGCGCCAGCTGCGTGGCGCTGGGGCGGCTTGATTCAGGAATCGGGATGATCACGTCGATCTCGTTGGGCGGCACCGTGGACACGACGCGTTTGGCCAGCGTCTCGCCCAGGTTCAGGCGCGCCTGGTAGACCGAGATCCCGTCCAGCACGGAGTCGGGACGGGCCAGGTACACAAATTCGAAGATGCAGGGGTTGAGCTTGGCATTGGGCGCGCATTGCTCGGCGTGCACGACGCCTTCCAGGTCGACATACACCGCTTCTCCGGGGGCGATGTCACGCTCGAACTGGTGCGACGTGCCTTCAAGCGCTACCGATTCGCTGGCCACCATCACGGTCTTGCCGTCTTCGTTCTGCCCGTGCCCTATGCACAGCGGGCGGATACCGAACGGGTCGCGAAAAGCCAGCAGGCCGTGGCCGGCGATCAGCGCGACGACGGCGTAAGAGCCCTTCACGCGCTTGTGCACGCCGCGCACAGCGGCAAACACGTCGATGGGCTTGAGCGGCAGGCCGCGCGTGGTTTTTTCGAGTTCATGCGCCAGCACATTGAGCAGCACTTCAGAGTCGCTGTCGGTGTTGATGTGGCGATGGTCAGTGTTGAAAAGCTCGGCCTTGAGCTCGGCCGCGTTGGTCAGGTTGCCGTTATGCGACAGCACCAGGCCAAAGGGCGCGTTGACATAAAACGGCTGGGCCTCGTCTTCACTGTAAGCGTTGCCGGCCGTGGGGTAGCGCACCTGGCCCAGGCCCACCGTGCCCGGCAGCGCGCGCATGTTGCGGGTGCGAAAGACGTCGCGCACCATGCCCTTGGCTTTGTGCATGTAGAACTTGCGCCCCTGCTGCGTGACGATGCCCGCGGCATCCTGGCCGCGATGCTGCAACAGCAGCAGGCCGTCATAAATGAGTTGATTGACCGGGGCTTTGCTGACGACGCCGACTATCCCGCACATGGTGTTCCGATCATGATGAGTTGACTCTTGAAAGTTAAATTAAATACTTGCCAAACTGTTCGGGAAGCAGCGGCTTCAGGGCTTTGAGCGTGGCCGTCAATATCGGCGCACCATGCGACTGCACCCACCAGTCACTGGACTTCAACGCCGTCATGTTGATGACCACCGTGGCGGCCAGCAGCAAAATGATGCCGCGCAACACACCAAAACCAGCCCCCAGCACCCGGTCTATCGGCGCCAGGCCGACAGCTGCCACCAGTTTCTTCAGCAAAAAAGCCAGCAACCCCGCTGCAAACACCGCCGCAATAAATATCAGCAAAAACGCCGCCGCATAGCGCACCGGATCTCCAGCGGACTGCAGTGGCAGCCTGGCGGCAAGGTCCGGCGCAAACCATTGCGCCACATAAAAAGACACCGCCCACCCCAGCACCGACAACACCTCGTACACCAGGCCCCGCCAGGCGCCCAGGAGCATGGAAAAAACCAGCACTCCCAGCAAAATCCAGTCAACAGCCGTCACGAATCACCAGAGGCGCTAGTACTGCAACCCGGAAGTAGCGAAACACAATGAAAGTGATGGATTCGTGCCCAGGGCGAGGCGCAAGCCGCAGCGAAGGCTGGACGCCTTCGCAAGGGTTGCAACGCTGCCATGGGTGCGAAGACGCGCTTTCATGTTTCGATACTTTCGGGTTGCAGTACTTACTACAAGGTCAGGATGGCAGCAGGTAAATCAAGTGCCTTGATTTTGGCCGCCGCCTTGTCGGCCTCGGCTTTGGTGGCAAATGGGCCCACGCGGACCCGGATGCGCTTGCCGTCTTTGGTCTCCGCCACTTGCGTATAGGTTTTCAGCCCCGTCTTTTCCACCTTCAGGCGCGCTTCGCGGGCCTTGGCCACATCGGCAAACGCGCCGACCTGAACCACAAAGCGGCCTTCTGCCTCGCTGGCAGACGATTTGGCGGCCGCCGGCGCAGCGGTGCCGTTCAGCAGCGCGGCGGCACGTGCGGCGTCATCGTTCGCAGCGGGCTTGGCCGGCTTGGGCTCCGGTTTGACCGGAGGCTTCACCTCGGGTTTGGCTTCCGGCTTTGCTTCATTTTTAATAGCTGCTGGCGCAGACGCAGCAAGGGCTGGAGCCGGTTTTGATGGAAGAATTTCTTCCTTGGGCGCCAGGCTGGCGTCGGCGGTCACTTTGTCGGCGGGCTTGTCGGCCACCTTGGGGGCAGATGCGGACGTGGCTGCCGGGGCGCCGGGCCCGGGGATCACCAGGGGCTTGACCGTACTTTTGCCGGGAATTTCAATCGGGATATCGACCGGAATCGGCCGGGGCTGGGTGTCAAACAGCAGCGGGAAACCCACCACGCCGATCAGCACCAGCACGGCGGAGCCGATCAGCCGGTGTTTGGCACGCTTGCGGATCACTTCCACGCTTTCCGTTTGAGCGGCTGACCCGGCAGTGGAAGCAGCGTTGGAGCCGCCCCGGCGGAAGTTGAAAAACGGCATGGTGTGGCTTGGATCCGATAAGGGGTGACGTTAACGGTGAACGTGGGCTGACGGCCCCTCTGAATACTTCAACGGGCCGGTTTTTCCTGCATCAGGTGGCCAGGTGCGGGGCCGAAAGACGCGGCACACCGTCCTTCAAAATGCCGCCCACCGTATAGAAGGAGCCGAACACGACAATTCTATCAGCGGGGGTTGCGGCCTTGACCGCCGCCTGCAGCGCAGCCTCGGGGGATTTGTAAGTGCCGGCGCCTGCATCAGGCCGGGTATTGGCCGCCGTCCACCGGGCCTGCAAATCCTCGGCAGAAGCCGCCCTTGGCGTCGGCAAATCGGTGAAGTACCACCTGTCGATGAGCGGCCCCACCCGCGCCAGCATGGGGGCCAGGTCTTTGTCGGCCATGGCGCCAAACACGGCGTGGGTGCAGGGGTAAAAGCCCATGGCGTCCAGGTTTTCGGCCAGCGCAGCCACCGAATGCGGGTTGTGCGCCACGTCCAGCACCAGCGTGGGCTGGCCGGGCACGATCTGGAAACGGCCTGGCAGCTCGACCATCGAAAGCCCGTTGCGCACCGCCTGGGCCGTCACTGGCAAGCGCTCACGCAGGGCTGTCAGCGCCGCCAGCACACCCGAGGCATTGACCAGCTGGTTGGCGCCGCGCAAGGCCGGATACGCCAGGCCGGCGTACCTGCGCCCGCGCCCGGCCCAGCCCCATTGCTGCTTGTCACCCGAAAAATTGAAGTCCGTGCCAAAGCGCCACAAGTCAGCGCCCACTGCGGACGCGTAATTAATGATGCTTTGCGGCGGCACCGGGTCGCTCACGATGACCGGCTTGCCGGCGCGCATGATGCCGGCCTTTTCGCGGCCAATGCTTTCGCGGTCAGGGCCCAGGTATTCCATGTGGTCCAGGTCGATGCTGGTGATCACCGCGCAGTCGGCGTCCAGCATGTTGACGGCGTCCAGCCGCCCGCCCAGGCCGACTTCGAGGACGACGACGTCGAGCTTGGCGTCAGCCAGCAGTTGCAGGATGGCCAGGGTCGTGAATTCAAAGTAGGTGAGCGAAATCGCCTCGCCGCCCTGTGTTCGGGCTGCCTCGACGCGCGCGAACTGCGCAACCAGCTCGTCAGCCTTCACGATGTCGCCGCGCACCCGGCAGCGCTCTTCAAAATGCACCAGGTGCGGCGAAGTGAAAACGCCGGTACGGTAGCCGGCCTCCAGCAGGATGGCCTCCAGCATCGCGCAGGTCGAGCCTTTGCCGTTGGTGCCTGCCACCGTGATGATGGGGCAGTCAAAAGCCAGGCCCATGCGTTTGGCCACCGCGCTGATGCGGGTCAGACCCATGTCGATGCCGACAGGGTGCAGGTGCTCGCAGTAGGCCAGCCAGTCGTCGAGAGTGTTGAGGTTTTGCATACAGCCCCCTATTGTCGCAAAGCTGGCTTTTCCTTCCAGCAGGGGCCGCGGTCCGGCTCTGCCGGCCGCAGGCGCCGCCCCCGGCAAGGGGGGAGGACGCTACACGCAGTGAGCGTCAACGGGGGTGTTCGAACTACTTGGCGAAACGGTCTGTCGCGGCGATCAGCTGGCGCAGGATGCCGGGCTCGTTGAAGGCGTGGCCGGCGTTGTCGATCATGTGAAATTCGGCCTCGGGCCAGGCGCGATGCAGGTCCCAGGCGGTTTTGGCCGGCGTGGCCACGTCGTAGCGGCCCTGCACGATCACGCCGGGGATCCCGGCCAGCTTGTGCGCGTCGCGGATCAGCTGGCCTTCTTCGAGCCAGCCGGCGTGCACAAAATAATGGTTTTCAATGCGGGCGAACGCCAGCGCAAAGGCGTCGTCGCCGTGCTGGGCGGTAAAGGACGGGTCGGGCAACAGCGTGATCGTCTGGCCTTCCCACAGGCTCCAGGCGCGGGCAGCCGCCAGTTGGGCGGCGCGGTCGGTGCCCACCAGCCGTTTGCGGTAAGCGGCGATCAGGTCGCCGCGCTCTGCTTGCGGGATGGGTTTGACGAACTCTTCCCACAAATCAGGGAACAACCACGACGCCCCCTCCTGGTAGTACCAGAGCAGCTCGGCTCGGCGCAGCGCAAAAATGCCCCGCACGATGAGTGCCGACACCCGGGCCGGATGGGCCTGGGCGTACGCCAGCGCCAGCGCGCTGCCCCAGGAACCGCCGAACACCAGCCAGCGCTCCACACCCAGCAGGG
>NZ_JBFUBD010000164.1:0-6002 GCF_056405935.1 Polaromonas sp. P1_E3 | reverse complement strand
CCTATGCACTGTGGGCCATCGAACGCCAGCCGCGTATGGTGCTTCCTTGCAGCCATCCGGCCATGGTGGTAACGGATGTACTGGCCCCCTTCGAGCAACGCAAGCTCTGGCTGCTGAACCTGGGTCACACCCTATTGGCCGAACGCTGGCAGCTGATGGGCGGTGCTGCGGACATGACCGTGGTGCAGGCCATGCAGACCCCGGCGCTGCGCACCCTGCTGGAAGCCGTATGGGCCGACGAGGTGCTGCCGGTATTTGACGCCGAGGGCACAGGCGCCGAGGCCCGCGCCTACCTGGTGGAGTTGCGCGATCGTCTGCTTAACCCGTTCCTGGCACACCGTCTGGCCGACATTGCCAAGGACCACGCGCAGAAGAAGCTGCGCCGCCTGGCACCCGTGGTGGAGCGCGCTGCGGCGCTGCAACTGCCCATCGCACAGACCCAGCTGCGCAACGCGTTAGGCGAAACCGGAGGCTTGGGGTGATGGGCTAAAGGCCTTGGAATACATGTTGCGACGCAACATTCAACACCGCGATCCGTGCCCGCCTTCTCCCGGAGCAACAAGGAGCCAACTTCTCCGTGCCCGAATGTGGAACTGAAAATCGCCACAATTGCGCCTTCGGGGTTACGATGCGTGAACCATTCACTCCGTCAGTGGTTCCATGGTGGCACTAGCCGCACAACTCGACTCGCCCCGCCGGCTGCATAAAGGGCTCAGCGATCGGCCGCAGGACTGGCTTGGCACCACGCCGCTGCTGGACCTGGACGATACCAAGCTGCGCCTGAAGGCTCGCTCGATTGTCCAGCTGTGCCGCACCGAGCGCGACAAAGCATTGGCCATCTATCGCTTCGTCAAGCGCCTGCCTTATACCAAGCGAGTCAAGCTGCACTACCCGACGGCCCGCGACGTACTCGAGGCGCGCGGGGGCGACGGTGATGACAAGGTGACGCTGCTGATTGCGCTGATGCGCTCTGCCGGCATCCCGGCGCGGGTGCGCTACATGGAGATGCGCGGCGAGATGCTGCGCGGCCTGATCCCGAGAGCCACGCCCGCGGCGCGCCCGCTGGCGGAGTTCTGGCTGGGCCGTTGGGTGCGCACCGACACCTATATTTTCGATGCCGAATACGTGGCTGCGGCGCTCGAACGCCTGAAAGCGAACGGCTGGGATTGCGGCTGGGGTATCCATATCAATGCCCAGCTTCTGTGGGACGGAAAGAACGACGCCTTCCTCGGCGGTGTGCCTACCGAGCAGGACCCCATGCTCACGCGGCTTCTGTGCGTGGTGAGTGACCCCCTGGAACTGGTGTCGGCATCCCTGCGCGCCAACGGGCTGCGTTACCGCCGGTCGCTGCGGGCGTTGCAATGGAATGCGCTGGCTCCGACCATGATGCGGGCTATTCGCGAGCTGCGGGCTGGTTCCCGTTTTTATTGAAATGCGCCGCGAGGCAATCGGCTTGCGGGCCTAGCCCATCCGCCCTAACAAGCCCGGCACGGAGGACGCCAGCATCGCCAGGCCCGAGCAGGTCAGCAGGCTCAGCACCAGCCTGCGAAAAGCCAGGTCACTGATGCCTGTGTAGACCCGCCCGCCCAGCCAGGCGGGAATGAGCGCAGCAGGTGCCACGATGGCCAGCATGGGAAGGGTCTCGCGGGTGACCAGGCCGGCGGCGCCGTAGCTCGCCATGGTGACGGTCAGCACGGCCAGGTTGAAGTTCTGGATGACGGCACGCTGGGCACCTTTCTCATAACCCCGCAGCGTGCACCACAGCGTCGGAATCACGCCGCTGAAACCGCCCAGCGCACCCATGAAACCGCCGGCAATGCCGATGGTTCCGTCGGCGACACGGCCGCCGTGATGAATGCGCGGTAGCTTGCCCGAAAAAAGCATGGCCGGACACCATAGCGCCAGCAGTGCGCCGAGAAACAGCTTGAACAGCTGGACGTCAAGTTGCGGCAACAACAGGAGGCCCAGCGGAAGTCCCAGCAGGCCGCCGGCCAGAAATGGCAGCAGGCGCTTCCAGTCATTGGTGCGGCTGACCGTGAAGGCCGCCATGACCTGGCCTGTCAGCCCACCGAACACCGCCATGACAGCCGCCAGCTTCGGGTCTATAGCCCAAGCCCAGAAAGACATGGCCACCAGGCTGAAGCCAAAGCCGGACAGGCCCTGGACAAACCCTGCCGCCGCCGCGCCCGCGATGATCAGGACGAGCTGCGTGTCCAAATCAGGCGTAGTCACTCACTGGCACGCAGCTGCAAAACAGGTTGCGGTCGCCGTAGACGTTGTCGACCCGGCCCACCGGTGGCCAGTACTTCACCTGCTTGAGCGAAGCCAGCGGGAAGGCCCCGGTCTCGCGCGAATAGGGGCGGTCCCAGTCGGCGCCCATGAGGCTGGCTGCCGTGTGCGGCGCATGCTTGAGCGGATTGTTGTCCTGCGGCCATTGCCCGGCTTCGACTTTGCGAATCTCTTCGCGGATGGCGATCATCGCGTCGATAAAACGGTCCAGCTCGGCCAGGGTTTCGCTTTCGGTGGGCTCGACCATCAAGGTGCCGGGCACAGGGAAACTCAATGTGGGCGCGTGAAAGCCATAGTCCATCAGGCGCTTGGCCACGTCTTCGGCGGTAACACCGCTGGTCTCTTTCAGCGGGCGCAGATCGAGAATGCACTCGTGGGCCACATGACCGTTTTCGCTGGCGTACAGCGTGGGGTAGTGGTCCTTCAGGCGCGAGCTGATGTAGTTGGCGCTCAGGATGGCGACTTCAGTCGCCTGCGTGAGGCCTTCGGGGCCCATCATGCGGCAGTACATCCAGCTGATGGGCAACACAGCGGCATTGCCGAGCGGTGCAGCTGATACAGCTCYCACGCCGTTGACGGGAATACCCGCCGTCGCATGGCCGGGCAGGTAAGGTACCAGGTCGGCCACGACACAGACGGGGCCCACGCCCGGGCCGCCGCCGCCGTGCGGAATGCAGAAAGTCTTGTGCAGGTTCAGGTGGCTCACGTCGCCGCCGAATTCGCCCGGTGCGGCCACGCCTACCAGGGCGTTCATGTTGGCGCCGTCCACGTAGACGCGGCCGCCGTGGCTGTGCACCATCGCGCAGAGTTCTTTCACCTGTGTTTCAAACACCCCGTGCGTGCTGGGGTAGGTAATCATCACGCAGGCCAGGTTGGCGCTGTGCTGCTCGCACTTGGCCTTCAGGTCGGCCATGTCGACATTGCCCTGCGCATCGCAAGCCGTGACGACGACGGTCATGCCCACCATCTGTGCGCTCGCCGGGTTGGTGCCGTGCGCCGACGAAGGGATGAGGCAGATGTTGCGGTGACCCTGGCCTTTGGCTTCATGAAAGGCCTTGATCACCAGCAGGCCCGCGTATTCACCTTGCGAGCCGGCGTTGGGTTGCAGGCTGATGCCCGCATAGCCTGTAGCCTGGCACAGCCAGTCGCGCAGCTGCTTGTCGAGTTCGGCGTAGCCTTGCAGCTGGTCGGCAGGGGCAAACGGGTGGATGTTGGCGAACTCCGGCCAGGTGATGGGAATCATCTCGCTGGTTGCGTTGAGCTTCATGGTGCAGCTGCCCAGCGGGATCATGCTGCGGTCAAGGGCCAGGTCTTTGTCGCTCAGCATGCGGATGTAGCGCAGCATGCCGGTTTCGGAATGATGCGTGTTGAACACCGGGTGCGACAGGAAGGCGCTGGTGCGGCGCAGGCCGGCGGGGATCAACGAATCAATGCCCTTTTCAAACGCACTGACCACGGGCACGGTCTGGCCGGGTTTGGCGAAGAAGGACCACAGCAGTTCGATGTCCTTGCGGCTGGTGGTTTCGTCCAGCGACACGCCCAGGTGGTTGTTCAAGCGAAAACGCAGGTTGGCGCCCGCCAAACGTGCGCGGTCAGCTATCAAATTGGTAGCGTCACCGGTTTTCACCGTGACGGAGTCGAAGGCGCCCGTGTTGGTGATTTCATAACCCAGCTCTTTGAGGCCCTGCACAAAGATGGCCGTGTAGGCTGCCACACGCTCGGCGATGCGCTTGAGGCCTTGCGGGCCATGGTAGACCGCATACATGCTGGCGATGACGGCCGGCAACACCTGCGCGGTACAAATGTTGGACGTAGCCTTTTCACGGCGAATGTGCTGCTCGCGGGTTTGCAGCGCCAGGCGGTAGGTTGGGTTGCCATGGCTGTCGATGGTGACACCGACCAGGCGGCCCGGCAGCGAGCGCTTGAATTCGTCGCGGCAGGCAAGGTAAGCGGCGTGCGGTCCGCCGTTGCCCATGGGCATGCCAAAGCGCTGGGTGTTCCCCAGCACGATGTCGGCGTCCCATTCGCCGGGTGGTGTGAGCAGGGTCAGTGCCAGCAGGTCGGCCGCGACGCACAGGGCCGCGCCGTCGACATGCGCCTGCCCAGCCAGCGGCCGGAGGTCATGGATGCTGCCGGTGGTGGCGGGGTACTGCGCCAGCACGCCGAAGTAATTGCCCTCGGCCATCAGCTGCGGCACCGTGATGGCCGCGGTGCTGACTTTCACCTCAATGCCCAGCGGTTTGGCGCGGGTCTGGATGACTTCAATGGTTTGCGGATGGCAGTCGCCCGCAACGATGAAGACGTTGCTCTTGCTTTTCACGCTGCGCTTGGCCAGGGTCATGGCTTCGGCGGCGGCAGTGGCTTCGTCGAGCATGGAGGCATTGGCGATCGGCATGCCGGTCAGGTCGCACACCATGGTCTGGAAGTTGATCAGCGCTTCCATGCGGCCTTGCGAGATCTCGGCCTGGTAGGGCGTGTAGGCTGTGTACCAGGCGGGGTTTTCGAGGATGTTGCGCAGGATCACGCCCGGCGTGCAGGTGCCGTAGTAGCCCTGGCCGATGAAGTTCTTGAACACCTGGTTCTTGGCCGCAATGGCCTTGAGCTGTTTGAGCGCTGCCGCCTCAGTGACGGGGGCCGGAATGGCCATGGCGGTGCTGCGTGCAATCGAGCGCGGAACAATGCCTTCGACCAGCGCGCGGCGCGAAGCCGAGCCCACGATGCTGAGCATGTGTACTTCGTCGGCTTCGTCAATGCCGATGTGGCGGGCAATGAATTCGGCAGGGTTTTCAAGGTCGCCCAGGGGCTTGGCGGTTTGCATCAACATGTCGGGTCCCGTGTCAGGCTTGGCAGCCAGGAGTCAAAAAATCGGTCGGTAGTTAGTGAAAGCTCAGGCAGCAAACGCGCTGTAGCGGGTCTCGTCCATCAGCGCTTCGAGCTGAGAAGGGTCAGATAACTTGATCTTGAAGAACCAGCCGGCGCCCATGGGGTCGCTGTTGGCCAGCGATGGGTCGTCTTTCAGAGCTTCGTTGATTTCGGTGACTTCACCGCTGACGGGCATGTACACGTCGGCGGCGGCCTTGACGGATTCCACAACGCCAGCGGTTTCTTTCTGGGCAAAGGTGGCGCCGACAGCGGGCAAGTCCACAAACACCACATCACCCAGCGCATCTTGTGCATGCACGGTAATGCCGACGGTGGCGGTATCGCCTTCAATCTTGAGCCATTCGTGGTCTTCGGTGTATTTGACGGTCATGAGGTTCTCCAGGGGTTGAGAGGATTAAACGGTTGCTTGAAACGGATGCTTGGGTGAGGGCTAACCGCGGTAGTAGCGATTGGGAACGAAAGGCATGGCGGCAACTTCCATGGGCACAGCCTTGCCGCGCACGATGGCGTTCACACGCGTGCCCAGCGCGGCAAATTCTGGTTTGACGTAGCCCATCGCGACCGGTTGGTTGATCGTGGGGCCCAGCAGGCCGCTGGTGACTTCGCCGATGACCGAGCCATCGGTGCTTTGCAGTTCGGTGTGGTCGCGCACGGGTACACGCTCCAGCGCCACCAGGCCGACGCGCTTGCGGGTCAGCAGGGCGGGGTCGGCCAGTTGTGCCAGGATTTTGTCCGCACCGGGGAAGCCGCCGGCACGTGCGCCACCGGTCCGGCGGATTTTCTGCATGGCCCAGTTGAGGTTGGCTTCTACGGGGGTGGTGGTGGTGTCG
>NZ_JBFUBD010000163.1:0-6035 GCF_056405935.1 Polaromonas sp. P1_E3 | reverse complement strand
GAGTAATCCTCGACAGGTTCAGGCAGCTTCACCAGGAAGCTGCCGCCACAAAAAAGGCCGGGTTACCCCGGCCTTTTTACTTTTACCTATTGAATTGGCCTCCAGACCAATAGGGACAAGCGCAAGCAGCTCCTATTTTGATAGCAAACGTGCTTGGGCACCCTGCGTGATGGACGTCAGTGTGCCGCGCGTGGTGATGACTTCGGGGTCCAGCGTGACTTCAATCACCGTGCCCTCCTTGCGAGCCAGCGCCGCCAGCAATTCCGACTCAAACTCTGCGGTGCGTGTGATGCGCACACCGGCATAACCGTACGCGCACGCCAACGCGGCAAAATCCGGGTTGTTCAGTCCTGAACCACTTTGGTGTGTTGGGTACTCCCGCTCCTGGTGCATGCGGATCGTGCCGTACATGCCGTTGTTGAGCAGCACGATGATGCTTTTGGCGCCGTGCTGCACGGCCGTGGCCAGCTCCTGGCCATTCATCAAAAAGTCACCGTCACCCGCGATGGTGAAAGCCACCCGGCCGGTGGTGATGGCCGCAGCGATGCCCGCAGGCACGCCGTAACCCATGGCCCCCACGGTGGGCGCCAACTGGGTCTTGTGGCCCTTGACGAGGCCGTGGTGCTGAAAGAACCGATGCACCCAGCTGGCGAAGTTGCCCGCACCGTTGGTCAGCACCGCATCGGCCGGCAAATGCTTTTGCAGCATGCCGACAATGGCCGGCATGTCGATGTCGCCGGGCAGGTTGGCGTTTGCTGTCGGCTTCAGATTTTCCAGGTAGTCCTCGTTGGCTGACGCCGTCCAGGCCTCCCAGGCCACCGTCACCGGCGCCGTCAACACCTCCAGTGAGCGTGCAGCCGCATTCATGGTGGCGTTGATCGCCAGGTCGGCCTGGTAAACGCGGTTGAGCTCCTCCGCGCTGGCGTGGATGTGGACCAGCTTCTGTTTCGGCCGGGGCGCCTCCAGCAGCGTGTAGTTGCCCGTCGTCATCTCGCCCAGGCGCGGCCCG
Source organism: Polaromonas sp. P1_E3 (assembly GCF_056405935.1). Classification (NCBI taxonomy): domain Bacteria; kingdom Pseudomonadati; phylum Pseudomonadota; class Betaproteobacteria; order Burkholderiales; family Comamonadaceae; genus Polaromonas; species Polaromonas sp. P1_E3. Next base: position 5,026 of record NZ_JBFUBD010000163.1, on the reverse strand, counting down.
ATGGCAATGATGAGGTCGCTAGCCTTCACACGCGCGGCCAGCTTCGGGTTCAGGCCGATGCCCACATCGCCTGCATAGAGCGGATGGTGGTTGTCAAAGGTGTCCTGGAATCGAAACGCATTGCCCACCGGCAACTTCCAGTTCTCGGCAAAGCGCTGCAGCGCCTGAGCCGACTGCGGCGTCCAGCCGCCGCCGCCCGCGATGACCAACGGGCGCTCGGACTTGAGCAGCATCTCGCGCAGCGTGCGCAGCGAGCCCGGGTCGCTCCAGGCCTGCACAGCCTCCACACGCGGTAGCGGCTGCGCGGCCGTCATGCGCGTCAGCATGTCCTCCGGCAAGACCAGTACCACCGGGCCAGGCCGGCCGTTCATGGCAGTGGCGAATGCGCGCGCCACGTACTCCGGGATGCGGTCGGCATCGTCGATGCGCTCCACACGCTTGGCAAAGCCTTTGGTGCTGGGCCCGAAGAAGCTGGCGTAGTCCACCTCCTGAAAGGCTTCACGGTCGCGGCAGTCACTGGCCACGTCGCCCACCAGCAGCACCATGGGGGTTGAGTCCTGGAAGGCGGTGTGCACACCGATGGACGCATTTGTGGCGCCCGGCCCGCGCGTGACCATGCATACGCCGGGCCGCCCCGTCAGCTTGCCGTGCGCCTCCGCCATAAAGGCTGCGCCGCCCTCTTGCCGGCAAGTGACGAACTGAATCTTGTCCTGCCGTGCATGCAGGCCGTCAAGCACCGCCAGGTAGCTTTCGCCGGGTACACCAAACGCATGGGTAACGCCCTGGGCCAGAAGGCAATCGACGAGAAGGTGGCCGGCAAGTTGGGAGGTGCTCATGAGCCTATTGTGCCGCTGGAACGTGACCCCCACGCTCCCCCACTTCGTGTGGGTCGCTGCCCCCCGAGGGGGCCGTCCGCCTGCGGCCTGGCAAAGCCAGTTCCGCGGCTCAGGCTGGTGAAGACAGAGCTCCCGGATCGCTGTGCTTATTCTGGTGTGGCCGCGTCGCCGTCATCACCGCCGGCGGCCAAGGCCTGGCGCGCCAGCTCTTCGTCGCTCAGCGGCGGGGCCGATTCGAGGGCGGCCAATTCGTCGAGGAACTCCTGCGTCGGCTCCTCGTGTTCGAGGAGTACTTCTTCCAGCTTCTGCCGGCCGGTCTCTACATGCACCGAGGGAGAATGCAGTTCGGATGGCGGTACCGGGAATTTTTCACCCAGTTCAAATTTGAGCGCCTCAGCCTTCTGGTCTACCCAGTTTGCGAAGTCGCCGTCTTTTGGTGTGTTCGAGTTGCTCATATCCACCTCCTCTGGCTTGCGGCCCAGGCGCGAATGGCCACGGCCTGAATCATTATGATGCGGTGGCGCACCGAACGATAGTGGTGAAGGCGCGCCCCCGCGTAGCCTGTAGCCCTAACCCTCAGAGCCCCCAGCCCACCGCACGCCACTCTTCACCAGCAGGGGCCGCGGAACCGGCTTTGCCGGGCCGCAGGCACGCCCCCTGAGGGTGGAGCAGGCTACACGAAGTGAGCCTGAACGGGGGTGGGCCAAGTTTCCTTGCTTTAATTCACTAAACAGTTAAATTCCGGACATGTCGACCCTCAAAACAAAGCCCGCCGAACCCCGCTCTCGCGATGCCGACCGCTCCCAATTGGCCATCCTCCTGGCCGCCCGCGACGAGTTCGCGCAACACGGCCTGGGCGGTGCGCGGGTCGACCGGATTGCCGAGCGCGCTGATGTCAATAAACGCCTGATCTACTACTACTTCAAGAGCAAGGACGAGCTCTTCCTGGCAGTGCTGGAAAACGCCTACGCCGACATCCGCGAGGCGGAAACAGAACTGCATCTGCGCGACATGGATCCGGCACAGGCGATACGCCGCCTCACGGAATTCACCTGGGAATACTACATTGCCCACCCGGAGTTTTTGACGCTTCTCAACAGTGAAAACCTGCATCAGGGGCGGCATCTGGCCATGTCCAGCCGCGTGCAGGAAATGAACTCCCCGCTGGTTCAGACGCTGGCGGAAATCCTCGAACGCGGGCGTGCCGACGGGCTGTTTCGCGGCGGTATCGACCCGGTGCAACTTTACGTATCCATCGCCGGGATGTCGTATTTCTACCTGTCGAACAACCACACGCTGTCGGCCATTTTCGGGCGTGACCTCATGACACCCAAAGCCCGCCACGAACGGCTCTCGCACATGTGCGAGGTCATCCTAGGGTATGTCCTTAGAAACTGATTCCGGGCAGTCATTGACGCAGCGACAAGGCCATTTTTACAATTCGTAATTCACTTAATGGTGAATTACGAGTAAACTGCATTCCGGTACCCAACAACACCGGCGGCATGCACAGGTCTTTCGCAGTCCTTCAATGACCCCTTTTCAGGAGACAAGTACATGAAATTCACACGTCGCGCCTCGCTGGCCTGCCTCACCTGCCTGGCCGCGCTGTCACCCCTGGTGGCAGGCGCCCAGGGCGCTTACCCCAACAAACCCATCCGCGTCATCGTGCCTTTTGCCGCAGGCAGTACCACCGACATCATTGCCCGCGCCATCACCGACAAAATGAGCCAGAGCATGGGCCAGACGCTGGTGATCGACAACCGCGGCGGCGCCAGCGGCACCATCGGCCAACAGGCTGTGGCCACARCCGCGCCGGACGGCTACACCATCATGATCCATTCGTCCTCGCACACGGTCAGCCCCTCCACCTTCACCAAGCTGCCCTTCGACACCACAGGCGACTTCGTGGGTGTGACGCCGATCTCGAGCACGCCCAATGTGCTGGTGATGTCACCGTCGAAGAACATCAAGACACTTCAGGAGCTGCTGGCCGCCGCGCGTGCCAAGCCCGGCAGCATGAACTTTGCCTCGGCCGGCCAGGGCAGTGCCACTCACCTCAATGCGGAGAAATTCAAGCTCGCCGCCAAAATTGAGGCCACCAACATTCCCTTCAAGGGATCCGGCGAAGCCGTGACCGAAGTGATTGCAGGCCGCGTCGACTACTACTTCTCGCCGATCGCACCGGTGATCGGCCAGATCAAGAACGGCCAGCTCGTCGCACTTGCAGTCGGTTCACCCAAGCGCGCCAGCGCCCTGCCCCAGGTCCCCACCACGGCGGAAGCCGGCGTTCCGGGTTCGGAGTTCAACTTCTGGATCGGCATGATGGCCCCCGGCAAGACGCCGCGCGACATCGTCAACCGCCTGCACGACGAAGTGGTCAAAGCCCTGAACACGCCCGAAGTCAAGGAGCGCTTCGCTGCCCTGGGGGCCGACGCCTGGACACTCTCGCCCGAGCAGTTCGACGCTTATATCAAGGACGAAATCAAGAGCAATGCTGTCCTCGTCAAGGCCGCCGGCCTGCAGCCGACCCAATAACGTTTAGTTTCCCCGCAGCGTCCCTCTCTCCTATATCCCCGGCCGGACCAGGGTAGGCCGCTGCATTTTTCACCTTCTCAAAGGACTCCATGGCTACTCAACGACTAGGACTCATCATGCACGGCGTCACCGGGCGCATGGGCATGAACCAGCATCTGATCCGCTCCATCGTCGCGATCCGCAAACAGGGCGGCGTCACGCTCTCCAACGGTGACAAAGTCATGCCCGACCCGATCCTGATCGGACGCAATGCCGAGAAGATTGAAGCCCTGGCCAAGGCCCACGGCATTGCACGCTGGGGCACCGACCTGGACGAGGCGCTTAAGAACAAGGACGACACTATCTTCTTCGATGCAGGCACCACGCAGATGCGCCCGACGCTGCTGGCCAAGGCCATCCGCGCCGGCAAGCATGTGTATTGCGAAAAGCCGATCGCCACCAACCTCAACGAGGCCGTGGAAATTGCGCGCCTGGCTGAAAAGTCCGGGCTCAAACACGGCGCCGTGCAGGACAAGCTCTTCCTGCCCGGCCTGCGCAAGCTCGACATGCTGCGACGCGCCGGCTTCTTCGGCAAGATGCTGTCGGTGCGGCTTGAGTTCGGCTATTGGGTTTTTGAAGGCGACCTGCAACCCATCCAGCGCCCGAGCTGGAACTATCGCACCGAAGACGGCGGCGGCATGATCCTGGACATGATGTGCCACTGGCGCTACGTGCTGGACAACCTGTTCGGCGAGGTCAAGTCCATCTCCTGCATAGGCGCCACCCATATTCCCGAACGCTGGGATGAAACAGGCAAGCCATACAAGGCCACCGCCGACGACGCGGCCTATGCCACGGCGGAGCTGGTCGGCCACAACGGCGAACCCGTCATTGCCCAGATGAATATGTCCTGGGCGACACGCGTGCGCCGCGACGACCTGGTCACCTTCCACGTCGATGGCACGCACGGCTCGGCTGTCGCCGGCCTGTCGTCGTGCCGGGCCCAGTCGCGTGTGACCACACCGCGCCCGGTCTGGAACCCCGACGAAAAGCAGACCATGAACTTCTTCGATCAATGGCAGGAAGTGCCGGACTCACAAACCTACGACAACGGTTTCAAGATCCAGTGGGAGCACTTCATCCGCCACGTGGTCGAAAACGAGCCCTACAAATGGACGCTGCCCGAAGGCGCCAAAGGCGTGCAGCTGGTCGAAGCCGCGCTCGAAAGCTGGAAAGAGCGCCGCTGGGTGGATGTACCGGCGCTACAAGTTTGATAGCTGCTTGCGCCCGTCGGATAAGGGCTAGAGGCATATTTTGCATATAAAAGGTAGATTCCATGGCTTTAACCCTTACCCTGCCCGTTGCGACGGGCGGCCTGCAGCCTTATACGCTGCGCGGTACCACTCCCGTTAAACCTGCGGCTGGACTGAAATTCAACCGCATTGCCTACTCGGCCGCCCACGTGGTGGCCGACCCGCTGGCCGCGGTCGATCCCTGGATCAACTGCGCAATCGACTGGGACACGACCATCGCCTACCGCCGCCACCTGTGGTCACTGGGCTTGGGCGTGGCCGAAGCCATGGACACGGCGCAGCGCGGCATGGGCCTGGACTGGCCGACCTCGCTGGAGTTGATCCGCCGTTCGCTGGACGCCGCCAAAGACGTGCCGGGTG
>NZ_JBFUBD010000162.1:0-6229 GCF_056405935.1 Polaromonas sp. P1_E3 | reverse complement strand
GGATTTCTCTGTGTCAGACCTGTATCTTCTAACGCTCGCCCGCTGGCTGGAGGCCGACGGGGTGGACCTCTCCCGCCTTCCCCGAATTCTCGATCACAGGGCACGAATGCTGGCTCTCCCTCTCGTCGCAAAGGTCATTGCTCAAGAGGAAGGGCCGCCGAAATGAGGCCTGGTCCTTCCGCCAGGTGGGCGCTCCAGCGGCTATTTCGCGTTCTTTGGCCTGCCTTTCATGTCAAATGGTAGAAGGCTTCAACATGGATTTCGATAGCATGTGGCAGGTCCTCGGGGGCATCGCGATTGGGCTTGCGTTGATCGGGTGGTTGTGCCTTCGCGCTGCCGCGTCGTATGTGCTTGAGCGCTGGGGCCGCAGCACGAAAGGTGCGGTGGTACGTTCAGTAGAAAGGAATGACGATGGAAGCCTGGTGTACGTCGTGTCTTACGAATTTACCGCCACTTCGACGTCCGGTTTGCCTCAGGTTCAGGCGGGGGAACAGACGACGCGCTATAGCTTTCGTGCCAGGGACATTGTTGCCGTTCGATATTGGCCGGAGTGGCCGAGGCTCAACCGAATTGCGGAGCGCGCCGTCTGAAGGGGCAAAGACACAGGAGATGCCACCTAACATGTCAATTACATGCACCCCGCAGCAGCAGCAGGCGGCCTCGACGCTTGTGTGGCTAGTCCGGTTATCTTTGCGTTAGGCGCCACCAATTTCCATCGCACATCACGCTCCAGCATTTGACACAACATGAAGATCGGTCAAGCAATCATTCGCACGGCCCTATGGCTCTCAGGTGCAGGTGCACTTGCCCTGGTTCTCGCAGTCGGTTATTACGTCAACGAAGTCGGGGCTGCCAGAGCTGAAACACCGTCTCTGGTTTCCGAAGCCGGGAAGCGATTTGGAGCCCGGCTGAAACTCACCGATTTGTCCAAGGAACGGCAAGCCATGTTGTTGGCAATCGAAGACCCGGCGTTCACCCGGCATCACGGCGTCGATCTTGAAACTCCCGGCGCAGGAATGACGACCATTACGCAAGGTCTGGTCAAGCTCATGTACTTTCCCGACGGTTTCAAGCAAGGTATCGCCAAAGTTCGCCAGACGCTGATTGCGCAATACGCTCTGGATTCGCTGGTGTCGAAGAACGATCAAATGCAGCTGTTCCTGAATATCTGCTACCTGGGCAGTAATAATGGCCAGCCCGTTCATGGTTATGCCGCCGCCGCACAGGCCTATTTCGGCAAAAGTTTTGCGGAACTCACTGACGAAGAGTTCCTGTCGCTTGTTGCCATGCACATAGCTCCCGATAACCTGAAGCCCGGGACGCCTGAAAACATGCAACGCGTCCAGCGTATTCGCGCCTACCTTTCTGGCAAGTATCAGCCTGCGAGCCTGCTGGATGTTGACTACAACGGAAAGCAACACGGAACACTGGCGGAAGAAGCCCTCATGTCATTCTTGCGGCTTGTCACTGACGCAAGGCCCGAGCGCGCTGGCAGCTAACGCACTTGACTTGCCGTGGTGCCCAGCCTTCTAATTAAGAGGACGCGTCCGCCCGGCAAGCCGGGTCACGCCTCACATCTCAAACCTTAGACAGCACGAAATACGCCATGGCTTTCGCATCACATGAAGAGTACTTCGCGAGTGTGCCCGCTGATGCACGCCTTCTGCTTCAATCCATTCAGGAAAAAGTTGAAGCGTTGGTGCCTGGTGCCTCGCGTTGCATAAGCTACAACATGCCCGCGTTCAAGCGCGGTCGGGTGTTCTTCTACTTCGCTGCATTCAAGAAGCACATTGGCGTCTATCCACCTGTTACGCAGGATGCACACCTCATGCATGAGCTCGCGCCATACCGTGGCGAAAAGGGCAATTTGTCCTTCCCGCTGAAGGAGGATCTTCCAATCGAGCTCATTGGCCGGGTTGCCCTGGCATTGTCGCGAGAGTACGGCCGCAAGTGATTCCCTTGCCCCGCTTCTTGCTGTTCTGGTCTGCTGTGCCGGCCATCGCGTTCAGCATCTGGCTCCTTTGCATCACCAACGCACCCCGCTCGGCGCAAGTCCTGCAAGTCGCCGCGGCGGCTATGGGGTCTGCGATTTTTGTCATTCTGGTACGCACGAGCCGCAAAGGGCTGTCAGGCAGCATTCATTGGGTCCCACTCGTGTTGGCTTTGAGCCTGTTCATTCCACTGCTGGCGAGCGGACACGGCAATCCTGAGCGCTGGCTTGTTTTAGGTAGCGTTCGACTTTACGTCGCACCCGTTGTATTGCCGATCTTCCTGCTTTTGCTGGGGGCGTCAACGGCCCGCGCACCCGGCCTTTATGCCGTATCCGTCGCCGGTGCCGCTATCGCACTCGTACTCCAGCCCGATGCTTCACAAATGAGTGCATTGGCACTGGCGATGCTGGTTCTGTTGATTGCGCCAGGCGCCCACCTCGCGCTCCGTCTGGGCTTGTTGGTCGTTCTGCTGCTTTGTGCAGTGGCCGCCTGGCGTGTTCCGGATACGCTTGCTCCGGTGCGCCACGTCGAAGGTGTATTCAGTCTGGCTGCTGAGGTATCTCCATTTGCACTGGCTGGCGCCCTGGCTTTTGCGGCATTGCCGGTGGCGGCACTCCTGTGGTCCGCCTTGCTCACGCGCTCCATMGGCACATTCGCTGTGGCCGTCTATTACGCGGCTCTCTTCGCACAGGCACCTTTGCAGGTGACGCCTGTTCCGCTGCTGGGCTTTGGCGCTGGGCCGATCCTGGGCTATTTTCTTGTTGCAAGCATGGTCTCGCGTGCCAGCCATGCAGCCTGACCCTCCATCGAGAAGATCCGCCCGCCGGCAAGCCGGGTTAGCCCCTCATGTCGAACGCTAGCTCTCATGAACGAAGCTCGCGCCTATCCGCTGCTTCCAGGAGTTCTTCTTGCGGAGGTAGGGCAGGGTGGGCCGCGCCGACGCTGCAGCATGCGCGCGTCGAGCCGACCCGTGTATGAGCTGGAACAACGACTGCGCCTTGTTCATCGTCTTTGCTTTGCTATCAAATCAGTAGCTACTTGCGCTCATCTGCATTGGCCCCGGGGCCTGTTCGCATATGAGAACCCGAAAAAAAGGTTGATTCTGGCGCTGCCATATCTCGCAAAAGCCCCCGTAGTGGCCTTCAAGGCGGTTTTGAGCTTTTTTTTAGACGTGAAAACTGGATACAGCCTAATATGGACGGGCGCAAGCAGCTATCAAATAAATAGCATCCCGGGCGAGCAGGGCGCTCATCTGTTGACCGGGCAGATACACGCGCCTGTGCTTGTCTGTCGCATCCACGCCATAGATTGCAAAGCGTTCTTGGCGAGGTCGATTCTGATGGTGATAATCGCCGTGAATTGCCTCCCCAGGTGAACTGATGAAGCCGCAGGTCGGTCTCACGACCGGAGGCTCGCCTGGGATGGGAATCCTTGCATTCTTGTGAGACAAGCGACGAGTACTGGATAAGGACCCCGTGCACTCGTCACTGATGTACTTCAAATATTGGGGGGGAACTGGGTTTGAGTCTGACAAAGATTTCACTTGTGTTGTTCATTGGGGGCCTGGTATGGCTCGGTGCCGAATATGCAGAGGACCGCAAGCGCCCTTCGCGCCACAAAGTCCCTTCTGAAGCTGAATTGAGCACTGCCACCGGCAAAGCCCTGAGCGCGCGTGTCGTCGAGCGCAAGACCAAAAAGGGTGTACTGGCGGGCCGCTATGCGGAGCTGGACATACAGACCCCCGCAGGCATCGAGACCGTGCGTGTGGGCGAGCCGAATTCTGAGCGTTCGCTGGATGGGCTGGGCGGCGAAACCGTGACAGCCAGGTTCGATCCGAAGGATGAGAAGTCGGTGTTCAGTCTGAGTACCCCAAGCCGACAGGTGATCACGTACCGTGATACAGCTGCGTTCAAGGCCAAGCTTGTCGAGGGCAACAGCGGCGGCTACACCATTGGCTGGATCGCAGTGGCGTTGGGCGTTCTTGGCTTCTGGTTTGGCCGTAAGGTGGCCGCGAGCTAACCAAAGCGCAGTGGCTTTGTCACGTCCTGACTCTTTCATAAACCGAAGTTGCTCCGGCAAGCTGGGCAGTGCCGGTTGTCTCAAACGTTAGGTGTCACTAGCCATGCAAAAACTTCTGCTCGTCGGTGCGTGCTGGGCCTTCTGGTTGATCTATGTCGTCGCGACCGTCAAGACCGATCTGAGAGCCGGCATCTCCTTGTGGCCATTCGTCAAGATGGCAGTCGCTGCCGCTGTTGCCGGATACGTCAGCTCAGTCCTTCTGCGCACTTCGGCCGAAGCTCAGGATGAAGCCGAAGAATCCCACTGGCGGCCTATGCCGCTGTTGATCAGGGTTATCCTGGCAGGCGCAATCTTCAGTGGAGGTCTTGGGCTGATCGCCATGAGCCTGGCGACCTCTTTATTCGGTGTCATCGGAGCGGTGATCGGGATTGCCTGCTTGCCTGTAGCGCTCTACTTTCTTGTCGCCGGCAAATACAATCCGCACGATGTACCTTGAGTGCTTTAGAAGGGGCTCGAGCCCTTCTGTTGGGAGGTGACGATCGTAAAACCGGTCCGCACGGCCCTTCCAAAGCGTTAAGCCGTACACGTGACGGCAATTCCACTCTTGCTATCAGACGCGGACCACAGGCTTAATACGCGGAAAGCATCACACACAACACCATGCGTTCACTTCTAGCCCTACTCGCGTTTGTCATCACCTCAACACTCGCCACGGCTGCAGAGCCCGGCAAGGTCCGGGCTAGCTCGTTTGTACTTCTTGCTGAATCAAGGCTTCCCGATGCAGCGGCCTTTCGTGCACAGCTTGAGGTACGGCTCAAGGGAAGGGTCAAGATTGATGACATGGAAGCAGACGGGCAAGAGGTCATTCTTCTTCGGTCGCGGGGTGGCACCGTGATGATTGGGCTGATCGGTGCGCCCCTGCCAAAAGGCCAGATTGACGACTTGTGCCAAGGCGCCTGGTACTGGAAGAAGGCCTGCGAAGAGACTGCCCGGCACAAAGCCCACGTCTACGTCAGTATTCTGGACACGAATCTCGATCAGCTGGACGCTTATCTCTTGCAGACCGACGTGGTGGCCACGCTGATGGACCAGAATGCCATCGCAAGCTATTGGGGCGCCAGCTTGCAGTCCCGAGAGGCGTTCCTGAAACAGAGCGCGCCCGCCAGTCGAGCAGGGCCGCCTGTTTGGCTCTGGACTAACTTCCGCGTTTCAACCGATCTGGAGAAGGGGCTCTCATTGTCCACACAAGGAATGGAGAAGTTTGACCTTCGGGAAATCGAAGCCAAGGACGTGAATCGGAATGGCGTGGAAGTTTTCTCCCTGCTCATGAGCATGGCCCAGTATCTCGTCAGCAGTGGGCCGGTGATTAAAGACGGGGAAACGATAGGCTCTTCACCAGCGTTGAACATCAGGGTTCACCAGGGACCGTCCTACTGGCGGGAAGGTGTCACAGTCTACAGAGTGATGTACCCAAAGGAATGAAGACCGCATGTGTGTGGTTTCTGTCCTGACGATCGACAGGCCGTCCCAGCACTCGCGACGCAAAAAAGCAGCTCATTGGCCGGCATGATGAGGAATCTTCTACCTCGCGTGCTTCCATGTCGCGCGGATGCGTCAAGTGACCGTTGTGGCCAGCCAGCGGACAAAAAACGGACCACGGTACAGGCCACTTTCCCGGTGCCAAGGCTATAGTGCAAATACCGAACTCGCTCCCGGACCTGGGCGTGATGCATCCTGAATGCCGGATTGCGCGGGAACCTAATGGATTACGACAAAAATACATCTCCCGTTGGCTGGTACCTGGGTGTCTACCTCCTCCGATTCATGGAGCTGAACGATCCCGGAAGAAATGAGCCGGAGCGCCGTTTCCTCTCCTGGGAGAACACGGTGCTCGTGCGTGCGAAAACGTTTGATGAGGCTTACGCAAAGGTTGTGGTTATCGGCAAGCAGAATGCAATGCGATATCTTGGTGGGCCCGACAGCGTTCCGGTGAAGTGGCAATACATCGGTGTGACCGGGCTTCTTCCCATCTACGAAAAGATCGAAGACGGAGTGGAGGTGGCCTGGGCCGAGCACGCGCCGCGAACTCTTCGCAAGCTGCGCGCACGTGCAAAAACAAAAGAGGAGTTAAAAGGATGAGCCAAATTCAATCCAACTCATCAGCTTCAAAACGTTAAGAGTTAGAACCCATGGAATCGATGTTCTGGAAGTTCGGAAAG
>NZ_JBFUBD010000161.1:0-6274 GCF_056405935.1 Polaromonas sp. P1_E3 | reverse complement strand
CTCCGTCACTGGATCAGATGGCGTGGTCATTTGCGGGAATTGCCATTGCCCTCGTGACCGCCTGGCTGGGAGGTGAGCTGGTGGCCCGGCTGGCAATTGGTGTGGACGAGGATGCTGGCGTCAATGCACCCAGTTCGCTGCGAAAGCCGCTGACACAAAATCTTCCTGGATAAAACCGTACGGACTCACGCAGCCGTTTGCGGGCGAGAGCTTGCGGGAGGTCGCTGCCATCACCCAATGCGGAGCTCTTGCGTTGGGCATTCGAAGGGATGACAACGCAACGGCCTGTTGTCCTACGCACAGCTCAGCGCGGCAAACGCGTGCGAATCGCTATTGGTAACTAATATTTATCGCAGGTTACAAGCCGCCCCGTGCCAACCAGTGCTGCGGATTGTTCAGCCCCTGCCGATGTTGGCGATCCACTGCAAGTTGACACATGACCCTCAAATCCCGCGCTGAACTCCATTTTCTTTCCACCGGCATTCCTGGGCTGGACAATATTCTGGCCGGCGGCTTGATCAAGGACCGCATCTACCTGGTGGAGGGCGAGCCCGGGACCGGAAAGACCACGACAGGGCTGCAGTTCCTCGTGGAAGGGGCCAAGCAGGGGGAGTCGGTGGTGTACATCACGCTGGCCGAAACCGCTGCAGAGTTGCAAGGGGTGGCCCAATCCCACGGGTGGGAGCTCGAAGGCATCCACATCCATGAAGTGCTGCCTTCTGAAAACCTCCTGATGCCGGAAGAGGAGTACACCATGTTCCACCCTTCCGAAGTGGAAATGGGCACCACCACGCAAATGATCCTGTCGGTCATTGAAAAAATCAAGCCTACGCGCGTCGTGATTGATTCGCTGTCGGAGCTCCAGCTGCTCGCAGATACTCCTTTGCGTTACCGCCGGCAGGTACTCGCGCTCAAGCAGTTTTTTGCCAGCCGCTCCTGTACCGTGATGCTGCTGGACGACCGCACTGCCACAGGGATTGATCTGCAGGTACGCAGCATTGCCCACGGCGTGATCACGCTGGAACAATCGGTGAAAGACTATGGCGCGGAGCGGCGCCGCATCCGCGTGGTGAAATACCGCGGCGTCGCGTTTCGCGGCGGCATGCACGACTACGACATCCAGTACGGGGGGCTTTGCGTGTACCCGAGGCTGGTTGCGGCTGAATCCCGCGTCATGGGGAGCCGCAGGCAGCTGACCAGCGGGCTCACCGAGCTGGACGCCTTGCTCGGCGGCGGGGTGGAGGAGGGCACCAGCACCCTCATTGCCGGACCGCCCGGTACCGGAAAATCATCCCTGGCGGCACAGTTCGTCGCTGCTGCCGCGAGGCGGGGCGAGTCCACCGCCATGTTCCTCTTTGAGGAAGCGGCCAACAACCTGTTGAACCGCGCTGATGGTCTGGGCATGGGCATTCGCGAGCCGTACGAGACGGGGACGCTGACTATCCAGCAGATCGATCCTGCAGAGCTGTCTCCGGGTGAGTTCACCTCAGTGGTGTGCCGGGCCGCGGACAAAGGGGCCAAGATCATTGTCATTGACAGCATCAATGGCTACCTCAACGCTATGCCCGACGAGCGCTTCCTGACCACCCACTTGCATGAACTGCTGACGTATCTCGGCCAGCGCGGCGCCGTCACCATCCTCGTGGGTGTGCAGCAGGGGATGCTCGGTGGCCAAATGTCCACCACAGTGGACGCCAGTTACCTGGCCGACAATGTTGTCGTGCTGCGGTATTTCGAACACGACGGCGAAGTCAAGCAGGCTGTTTCGGTGTTCAAGAAACGCGGCAGCCTGCATGAGCGAACCATCCGCCGGTTCTCGATGTCCAGAGGAGGCATACAGGTGGGGCCGCCGCTGCGCGGCTTCCGGGGCATCCTCACCGGGGTGCCGGTGTACATAGGCACGGATTCAGACGCAGGCACCGCGGGCGGGACCCGCTAAGTGGAGAGGCGGATTGTTATTTGCGCGCCAACGGGCAGGGATGGGGCGCTGACGGCCAAGGTTCTGGCGTCCGTGGGAATCCACAGCATTGTGTGCACCAGCAACCAGGAGCTCATGGCGCAACTGCCCTTGGGCGCCGGCGCCCTGTTGCTGGTCGAGGAAGTGGTGAGCGGCAGCGCCATGCGGCCGCTGGCCGATTATGTGGCGTCGCAGCCGACCTGGTCGGACATACCGATCCTGCTGCTGACGCGCAGCGGTGCCGATTCCCTGGATGTACAGCGCGCGGTGGAGCATCTGGGCAACGTCACTCTGGTGGAGCGGCCAGTGCGCACCATCGCCCTGATCACCGCCGCGAGGTCTGCGATACGCGCCCGCGAAAGGCAATACCAGGTTCGCGACGCCGACAAGCGCAAGGACGAATTCCTGGCCACGCTCGCGCATGAACTGCGCAATCCGCTGGCGCCGATCCGCACGTCCATGGGCATCCTGAGGCACCTGCACCCCGACTCTGCAGATGTCACCCGGTTGTGCAGCGTGGTGGACCGCCAGGTGTCGCACCTGACCCGTTTGGTGGACGACTTGCTGGACGTGGCGCGTATTACCAGTGGGAAGGTCATACTCAAGAGGGAGCCCGTGTCGCTGAGCTCCATCCTGAACCATGCGGTGGAAATATCGGGCTCCAGCATGGAGGCCAAGCGGCACCGGCTGGACGTCGAAAAACCTGACCATGACCACGTGCTGGACGTCGATCAGGCGCGCATTGTCCAGAGCGTGGCCAACCTGCTCGTCAATGCCGCAAAATTCACGCCGGCCGGCGGCCGCATCGTGTTGCGGTCCGAGGTGGAAGGCCCCGTGGTGACTTTCCGTGTCAGGGACAACGGCATCGGCCTGGAACCGGAATCCCTGGCAAAAATCTTCGAGCTTTTTGCGCAGACCGTCATCCCCGGGGAAGCACCCGCAGGCCTGGGCATTGGCCTCAGCCTGGCACGGCAGTTCGCTGAAATGCACGGAGGAACGCTCAGCGCCCACAGCGAAGGCCTGGGCCATGGCAGCGAATTTGTCTTGAGATTGCCCGTGGTGCTGGAGGGGGCCCGGCCACTTGCGCCCGCTGCGGCCGCGCAGGATGTCAAGGCGCGCACATCGTCACGGAAAATCCTGGTGGTCGACGACAACGTTGACGCGGCCAATACCCTGCAAGCCCTTCTGGACATGGACGGTTTTACGGCTTCTGTGGCATACGACGGACTTGCCGCGGTCGCTGCCATTGCCGATGTGCAACCCGATGTGGTGGTGATGGATATCGGCATGCCGGGACTCGATGGCTATGATGCGGCGCGCATGATCCGGCAACAGCACGGCAACCGGAACATCACCCTGATTGCCCTGACCGGCTGGGGTCAGTCCAATGACAGGAAACGTGCAAGCGAAGCAGGGTTTGACCATCACCTGGTCAAACCTGTGGACTACAACACCCTGCTGGAATGCCTGCAGGAGTAGCAGGCCTGCAGCCTGCCGTTTGTCCTACACGGGAAACCATCGCTCAACCGACAAACCCGAGACGGGGTGAGTCGTAAAGTGGGTCTATCTGGTGGGAGTTCCTTCAACTTTGTGGGAACTCCAGATCTATATACCAACTCACGTACCAGCGTACGTACAACTTCACCCAGGCGCCCATGTTTTTAGATGTGTTACCCCGCGGCACCAGCTTCGAAAGCCGTCCCCAGGTTTCTCGCCCATTGCCAGGCCCAGCCGGGGGGGAAACTGTGCCATCGCGCAGTAGCTGGCCTTTTCCGGTCGCAGCCAACTGGCTTGAGGCAATTCGCAGTGATGGCACGGATACAGTCGTGGCCATGAAAGCGGATGCGTACCCAGGCAGCAGTTTTGTGACGTGAGCGCTTTGCTTTGACCTGCAGGCCAAACAAAACCCAATGATCTGACCGATGGTGGCTCACGCAAAAAGTGCTCAGCGTAAAAACCGCCCACCCGCGGCCGGCGTGGAACCTCGCACACCTTCATTACCTCGCCACGATGATGCAACGGCCCAGCCTGACGCGTACGAATACGGCGTAGAGGGCACCAACAAGACACTTCCCGAACCTAAACCTGACGGCCAGCCTTCGGAAGAGTTGGGCAACAATGTGCCGCCCCGCCACATCGAAAAAAGCCCTTACACACGGGGTTGAAGGGTCGGGCCAAGGGCTTGCCTACCGCCTTTGGCATTTCTTCAGGTGGTCATTGTTGGCCTGGAAATGCTCACTGGCAATGTGGCCGAAATCGTCGTGCCGTTGGCCGAGCTGATTTCAAGGTGGCCACCACAGGTTTCCACACGGTGGCGCATACCTTGCAGACCGTGGCTGGAGGACTGCACCGCCTCAGCGTCAAAGCCTTTGCCATCGTCGTGGATGGAGGCAATGACATAGTCCTTGTAGCTGAGCAAACTTATTTCCACATTCCTTGCTTCGGCATGCCTCGAAATATTCGTCAAGGCCTCTTGCACTAAGCGGTACACCGTTAGCTGAATGGTTTCGTCGAGTTCGGCCGGCTCCAGGTTGGTGACGATGTTCAATCCTGAATGCTGGGCGAACTCGTGGGTCAGTATTTCCAGCGCCGGCAGGAGCCCGAGGTTGGAGAGGGAGGAGGGGCGCAGGTCTTCAATGATGCGGCGCTTCAACGCAATGCCGGAGTTCAGCGTTTGCACCAGGTGCTCAATGCGCGCGGGCAGGTCTGCGGTGCCCGCGCCGAGCTTGGCCCTGATGCGCGCCACGTCGAGCTTGGCGGCCGTGAGCAAGGCGCCCAGTTCATCATGCAGTTCACGGGCAAGATGCGCCCGTTCTTCTTCCCGGATCTGTTGCAGGTGGGTGGCAAGCTCGGCCAGCCGGGCAGTGCGATCCTTCACCTGCCTGCCCAACTGGTCCCGCTCGGCTTGCAGCGCCAGTTGCTGCCGTTGCCCGGCCTCGTCCAGGGCCGCAGTCTGCCGGAGATACAACCAGAAGGCCGCGAATGCGATGCCCGCGACAAATGTGATGCCAATCCGCGAGAGCAACAGGGAATGGCGAACCTCCGCGTAGCCGCTGGCTGTTTGCTGGTTGCTTTGCGTTATCAGCTGGTTTGCACTGGCGCGTATGACGTCCATTTGTTCCTTGCCTACCTCGGTGGTGAGCACAAATTTCCAGGCGTCGTCCTTGCCTTCATTTTTCATGCGGATGGACAGGTCCATCTCTGCCAGCTTGCGCTGCACGGTTCGCCCCAGTTGGGCCACGCCCTGAAGCTGGTCGGCCCTGGCTGCATAGAGCTCACGCAACTGGTCCTGGGTCTCGCCGATGTCCGCAATGGCTGCGCTGTAGGGCGCGAGGTAGCCGGCATCTCCCGTCAGAAGGTAGCCGCGTTGCCCGGTTTCGGCGTCAAGCACATCCCGCAGCAGCCGCTGAAGGTGGCTGCGGGTGATGTGGGCCTGTCCAAGATCTTCCATGGCATTCATGGATTTGTCGTAAGACACCTCACTGATGCCAATAAGGATCAACACGGCAGTGAACGCGCATGCCATGTTGACAGCCATTTTGGGAATTTTTCGCAACATGAAAGCTTTCATGAATCTCGAAATGGCAATGCCGGGCTGGCGAAAGCCTGTTCAAAATTGTAGTGACCGGCTTTCAAACAGGGCATAAAAAAAGCCACCCGAAGGTGGCCATTTATTGCCGGAATTTCGCTGGCTGCGGTGTAGGACGCAGCGCAGGTTCCACGGACCGGCTGCAACGCATCGCAGCTGCCTTGTCCGTCTTTTGGTCTGCGTTCACATTCGCAATGCGAATATGAACTTCGCCCGCATACCGATACCGCGCTACGCGCGGCGGCCTTACAGGCCGGCTGCCGCCCGAAGGGCCGCAGCTTTATCGGTACGCTCCCACGTAAATTCCGGTTCGTCGCGACCGAAATGGCCGTAGGCTGCCGTTTTCTCGTAGATGGGGCGCAGCAGGTCCAACATCTGGATGATGCCCTTGGGGCGCAGGTCAAAATGTTCGTTGACCAGGGCCGAGAGTTTCTCGTCGGACATCACGCCCGTGCCTTCGGTGTACACCGTGACGTTCATGGGGCGGGCCACGCCGATGGCATACGCCACCTGGATCTGGCACTGGCGGGCGAGGCCCGCAGCCACGATGTTCTTGGCCACGTAGCGGGCGGCGTACGCAGCGGAACGGTCCACCTTCGAAGGGTCCTTGCCGCTGAAGGCASCGCCGCCGTGCGGGCAGGCGCCGCCGTAGGTGTCAACGATGATCTTGCGGCCGGTCAGGCCGCAATCGCCTTGCGGGCCGCCGATGACGAAACGGCCGGTCGGGT